>JAYUUE010000124.1:0-5060 GCA_043754785.1 Polymorphobacter sp.
GGCGCCGCCGGCTCCGGCCAGTCGGCCTCCAAACGAACCCCGGCACGGTTGGCGGAAAGGCTGTGACAGACAATGGCGCGCATCGCGCCCCTATGCCCGCCAAACCACGGCGCGCCTAGTAGGGCTTTGGCTAATAGGGCTTTGGCCCCTTGCCCCAGAAGCGCGCCGCGACAAGGCCGGTCAAAAATCCGCCGACATGCGTCCAGATGGCGATGTGGCTGATGCCAAATCCGCCGCCTTTGCCGCCGTTGAACGCCAGCCCGGTCAGCAGTTGCAGGCCGATCCACGTCGCTGCATACCACAGCGAGGTCAACGTCTCGCCCGAAATGGTTACCCCACCAAAGGACCGCGGCGCCACCCGACTGGTTGCGAACATTACGGCATAAGCGCCGAAAATCGCCGCGATCGCGCCGCTTGCACCGACAACCGGGATAGTCCCGGACGGATCCGCCAGCACCTGAAACATTCCGCCGATGACACCGCCAGCGACGAAAAGCCCCACCAGCGCCCAGCGCCCTGTCACCCATTCGACATACCGCCCGACCCAGGCGAAGAACAGCAAGTTGAGCCCCAGATGCAGCCAACCGCTGTGCAGGAACATATACGTCACCAGTGTCAGCAAGGTCGGCACCAGTGCCGCATGACCAACCATCGCCCCGCTCAACCGCGCCGGAATCAGGCCGAAGTTGAAGATGATCGCCTGCCCGAACCCCGCGCTACCGACCGACAGTGCCGCCTGCACCGCAATGCACAGCCCCAAAAGACTGTTGGTAGCCAAGGGCGTCGGGGGTTTGAAGGGTTTCATCGGATTGATATGGCGCCCGTCACCGGGACACCAAGGGTCAGATGAACTCGACTGCTTCGATGGTGTAATATTTATCACCTGATGGCGTCGTCACTTCGACTTCATCACCGATGCGGCGCCCGATCAGCGCCCGACCCAATGGGGAATTATAGCTGATACGACCACGCCGCGCATCAGCTTCGGTCTGCCCGACGATTTGATAGACTATCTTCTTGTCGTCCTCATCGAGCAAATGCACGGTGCCGCCGAACACCACCTTGTCGCCGGACAGCGTCGTTGGATCGATGATGATGGCCCGCGCCAGTTGGTCCTCGAGCTGGATGACCTCGGCCTCGATCTGGCCCTGGCGCTCCTTGGCGGCGTGATATTCGGCGTTTTCGGACAAGTCGCCGTGCGCACGCGCTGTTTCGATCTGCTCGACGACTTCCGGCCGCTCGGTTTCCTTGAGACGGCGCAATGTCGTCACCAGAATAGCATGACCTTCCGCCAGAATCGGAAGCCTTTCAATCGTCGCCATTATTTTCAACTCTCGCCTTTGGATACGCCCAATAACGCGAAGGCCCTCAGAACGCGGCAGCCATGCAGTGGTTGCACTGCCGGCGGTTCCGCTGATCCGTTGATTTCACGCCTTGGGGACCCGATGATAGGCCTGCAACGGCCGCACTTCAAGCCGGCGCCGCCGCAACGCCGCAATTGCCGCCACCGACGCGATCGAGCCTGCTGCCGTGGTGAAATAGGGCACCCGCCCATAAAGTGCCGATCCGCGGATCGATGCCGAATCCTTTAACGACTGCACCCCTTCGGTCGTATTGAAAATCAGCGCCACATCGCGATCCTTGATGCGATCGACGATATGCGGCCGGCCTTCCGCCACCTTGTTGACCAGCGTTACCGGCAATCCGGCGGCCGCCAGTACGCTCGCCGTGCCGTCGGTGGCGATGATGGTGAAGCCCATCGCCACCAAGTCCCGCATCGCCGGGATTATCAGCGGTTTGTCGCTATCCTTTACGGACACAAATACCGTGCCCGATTGCGGCAGCACAGTGCCCGCACCAAGCTGCGCCTTGGCAAATGCCGTAGCAAAATCGCCATCGATCCCCATGACTTCGCCGGTCGACTTCATTTCCGGCCCCAGCACGGGATCAACGCCGGGAAAGCGCGCGAACGGGAACACGGCTTCCTTGACGGCAATATGCGTCCCGGTGTTCCGCGGGCTGACATCAAAACTCGACAACGCCTCGCCGGCCATCACCCGCGATGCAATTTTGGCAACCTGAATTCCCGTTGCCTTGGCGGTAAACGGCACGGTCCGACTGGCGCGCGGATTGACCTCGATAAGGTAAACGTCACCGTCTTTGACCGCGAACTGGATGTTCATCAGGCCGCGCACCTTCAAGGCCCGTGCCAGCACGCTAGTCTGGCGTTCTATTTCGGCAATAATCTCCGCCGAAAGACTGTACGGCGGCAGCGAACACGCCGAATCACCCGAATGGACACCGGCTTCCTCGATATGCTGGAGCACCCCCGCGACATACACCGTCTCCGCATCGGCAATCGCATCGACATCGACTTCGATGGCATCGCGCAGATAGCGATCGATCAGCACCGGCGAGGTGCCCGATACGATCACCGCCTCGCGGATATAGGTGTCGAGCTGCGCCTGCGTCTCGACGATCTCCATGGCGCGCCCGCCCAGCACATAGCTTGGCCGCATCAGGACCGGGTATCCGATACGCGTCGCCACTTCAACGGCCTCATCCCGACTGCGCGCAATGCCGTTTTCGGGCTGTTTCAGCCCAAGCTGTTCAACCAACGCCGCAAACCGCTCACGGTCTTCGGCCAGATCGATATTGTCCGGCGCCGTTCCTAGAATCGGAATGCCAGCCGCTTCCAGCGCACTTGCCAGCTTGAGCGGCGTCTGCCCACCCAACTGGACGATGACGCCGGCCAGTGTGCCGTTCTGCATTTCCTTGTGGAGCACTTCGAGCACGTCTTCGGCGGTCAATGGCTCGAAATACAGCCGGTCCGACGTGTCATAGTCGGTCGATACGGTTTCCGGGTTGCAGTTGATCATGATCGTTTCATAACCCGCTTCATGCAGCGCGAAGCAGGCGTGGCAGCAGCAATAATCGAACTCGATACCCTGTCCGATGCGGTTCGGACCGCCACCGAGAATGACGATCTTGGTCGCCGGGCTCGGCTCGGACTCGCAGTCGGCCACGCCAAAGCTCGGCGCTTCATAGGTCGAATACATATAAGGTGTCTTGGCGGTGAACTCCCCGGCACAGGTGTCGATGCGCTTGAACACCTGGCGAACCCCGAGCGCCCGCCGGTCAGAAGCGACCTCTGCCTCGGTCTTGCCGGTCAACCCAGCGATGCGTGCGTCCGAAAAGCCCATCGCCTTCAGTCGGCGAAAGCTGTTCGGGCCCGTTGGATAGTCGCCGGCCTTCAGCTTTGCCTCGACCTGCATCAATGCCTCGATCTGGCGCAGAAACCACGGATCGAACTTGGCGACGGCATGAATGCGCTCGACGCTCATGCCCTCGCGTAACGCTTGTGCCGCCACCCGCAGCCGATCCGGCGTGGCGCGGCTCAGCTCCGCCTCGATTTCGTCATGCGACGCTCCAATCAGCGATTCGATCTCGTCGAAGCCACTCAGCCCGGTTTCCAGTCCGCGCAGCGCCTTTTGCACGCTTTCCTGAAAATTGCGGCCAATCGCCATGACTTCGCCGACCGACTTCATCGCCGTCGAGAGCAACGGCTCGGCACCCTTAAACTTCTCAAAGGCAAAACGCGGGATTTTCGTCACCACATAATCGATCGTCGGCTCGAACGACGCCGGTGTCGCGCCGGTAATGTCGTTCATCACTTCATCGAGCGTATAGCCGACCGCCAGCAGCGCCGCGACCTTGGCGATCGGGAAGCCGGTCGCCTTCGAAGCCAGCGCCGAGGATCGGCTGACGCGCGGATTCATCTCGATGACCACAAGCCGGCCGTCCTTCGGATTCACTGCGAACTGGACGTTGGAACCGCCTGTTTCGACACCGATTTCGCGCAAGCAAGCAATGCTAGCGTTGCGCATGATCTGATATTCCTTGTCGGTCAGCGTCAACGCTGGCGCGACGGTGATGCTGTCGCCGGTATGAACCCCCATCGGGTCGATATTTTCGATTGAGCAGATGATGATGGCGTTGTCGGCTCGGTCACGCACCACCTCCATCTCATATTCCTTCCAGCCGAGCACCGACTCCTCGATCAGCACTTCGGTCGTCGGCGAAGCATCGAGACCGCCGGTGACGATCTTGAGGAATTCCTCCTTGTTATAGGCAATGCCGCCGCCGGTGCCGCCCATGGTGAAGCTGGGGCGGATGATCGTCGGCAGGCCAACGAAATCAAGCGCTACCATGGCTTCGTCAACATTATGTGCGATCTGCGAGCGCGGACTTTCAAGGCCGATCTTCGACATGGCATCGCGGAACTTCAGCCGATCCTCGGCCTTGTCGATGGCTTCGGCATCGGCACCGATCAACTCGACATTGTATTTCTCAAGTGTGCCATCGCGGTGCAGCGCCAGCGCCGTGTTGAGCGCCGTCTGCCCGCCCATCGTCGGCAACACCGCGCACGGCCGCTCCTTGGCGATGATCTTGGCGACGATTTCCGGCGTGATCGGCTCGACGTAAGTCGCATCGGCCAGCTCCGGATCGGTCATGATCGTGGCCGGGTTCGAATTGACCAAGATGATGCGATAACCCTCGGCCTTCAACGCCTTGACCGCCTGCGTGCCCGAATAATCGAATTCGCACGCCTGGCCGATGATGATCGGCCCCGCGCCGATTATCAGGATGGAGGATATGTCGGTGCGTTTGGGCATTATTCTTTACCAGGCAATTCAGGAAACTGATTAAAATTATACCAAGTCCAAATCTGTGAAGGCAAATATCCACCTACGGATTGCGTACTGACCAAAGAGAGTATGAAATTAGATTTCTCAAAAAAATCGTGAAAAACCTCTCGCAGTTCATAGAGACTTAGATTTGATTTTAGCATATATGTTCCAGCGAACGGCGTATAATACTGTTCAACATTCCTACTATCTTTAGCAAACGCGTACAACTGCATTATTGTAAAATTTATTGCCAGAGGGTCGTAAATTGGAACAATCCTTGCCTATCCGGTTAACGCACACACCTACTACCCATAGTGGGCCGATCCATCCAAGGGGTTAGATATATGCCATATTATGGGGATGTGTGCG
>JAYUUE010000125.1:0-5054 GCA_043754785.1 Polymorphobacter sp.
CACCGGCGGCATATATTGCTCCTGATCACTCATCCAGATGCGGTTAGTCGGATCAAGCGACAAATACGTCACGCGCAGGCTGAACTGGCCGTCGTTCAGCGCCGGCAGCGGCTCGGCGCCGTACACCAGATCGCCATCGGCGATATCCCCCACCGGGCGCTTCGCCAATCGCCAGACATTCCTCGAAAACTCCGGGCGTGTCGTCATCGTCTTTCTCCCCTCAAGACCGCCGCCAACAAGGCGTCGATCGCTGCAACCGCTTCCGGTTCGTCCAGGCGGGGAACATGGCCGACGCCCGCCACTTCGGCCAGCCGCATTTGTGGCAGCCGCGCCGCCATCATGCCCTGCGTCGCCGCCGACAGCACGTCCGAAAACGCACCCCGCAGCGACAGCACCGGCAGGCCGGCAAGCAGGTCCAGCGCCAGCCACAGGTTGCTGCCGGCATCACCGTGCGGCAGGCGGAACGGCTCGGCGATGCGCGGATCATAATCGAAGACGATGCGCCCGGCCGCCGACAGCCGGCACAAGCGCTTGGCAAACGCCAGCCAGTCCGCCAGTTCCCAGCCGGGATAGCTGTGCGCATTGCGCTGCGCCAGGTCGCGCGCCGCATGAATCCAGGTCGGCCAGGTGCCGCCGCGCCCGACGTTGGCCCGCAGCCGCGCCAGCCCCGCCGGCTCCACTTCCGGCCCGAAATCATTGAGGATGACGCCGGCCATCGCGGCCCGGTGCCCGGTGGTGAGTTGCAGCGCCAGCGCGCCGCCGAGCGAGGAACCAAGAACGACAAAGCGTTCGACCTTCGCCGCCGCCAACAATAGTCCGATGTCGAGCAGATAAGTCAGCGGCACATAACTCAACGAATCCTTGGGCCACGCCGATTCGCCGCGACCGCGCAGGTCCGGTGCCACGATCCGCCACTGCCCGGCCAGCCGCTGCGCCAATGCCGCGAAATCCGCGCTGTTGCGGGTCAGCCCCGGCAGACACAGCAGCACCGGGCGATCCAGCGCGATCGCCGGGTCCGAAACGCCTGAATCGCGATAATGCAGCCGCAAACCATCACGCGACCAAAACCAGCCGTCGGTCCAGGCCATGCCGGCAGCGCCAGGCTCGGGTTGCGTCATGCCCGAGTGATGGCGCGCTTTGATGACATCTGCAATATTTTGACACAAGGGTCGCGCTTGCGGTATGCGCCGTAGGTCCCGGGGGGGAAAAGGAACACACGCAAAGTGGCAACGCGCGCAATCGACATTGTCAAACATTCGCCGACCTCCAGGGCTGCCCCGACTCAAAAGACCGAATCGCGCAGCGACAGCCGGGCGCGCCGTTATGATCCGGCCGAAACCAAGCAGCGCGTGCTCGCTGCCGCGCATATGCTGTTTTCAACCAAAGGGTTTGCCGGCACCGGCACCGCCGATATCGCCCGCGAAGCCGATGTTTCGGAAGGCTCGATCTTTTACCATTTCGGCTCCAAAAAGGCTTTGCTTGCCGAATTGGGGGTTCGCCACGGCCGCATGATGATCGAGGCGATGGAAGCGGGGAACGCGCTCGAGGACCTTGAGCCCGGCATCATCATCCCGCGGGTGTTCGAGTTCTGCCGCGTCAATCTGATGTGGCAGGGGATGGGTGAAGTGTGCAGCGATACCGGGCCCAAGGCCGCAATCGCCCAAAGCGCCGACGCCGAACCGTTTTATCACGCCGCCAAGGCGACGACGACCGAATGGATCCACCGTCAGATGACCATCGCCATGGCCAAGCGCGGCATCACCGGGGTCGATATCGAAATTGCGGCGTCGTTTACCCATCACATCGTCGGCGATGCCATCGATCGCGTCCTGATGGCACCAACGCCCGAGGAAGCGGCGCGCGTCGAAAAGGAAACCGTGCGCTTCGTGCGCGCCGCCTGCAATTATCCGACACACTGAGGCTGGTCTGATCGGGTTTCGCCCAGAACGGGCCATTCTGGCGCTCGGCGACGGGTTTTTCGACGCTGTTGCGCCGGCTGATTTTCCGCAAACCATCCTGCGGTTCCGCAACGATCGCGCTGCAGCGCAAATCGGGCTTGATGGCTTGTCCGACGCCGAGTGGGTCCGCCATTTCGGGCGGTTCGAGCCGTTGCCGGGCAGCCTCGAAACACCGTTGGCGCTGCGCTATCACGGCCACCAGTTCCGCACTTACAACCCCGATCTCGGCGACGGTCGCGGCTTTCTGTTCGCGCAATGTCGGGACGATACGGGCCGCCTGATGGACCTTGGCACCAAAGGCAGCGGCACCACGCCGTGGAGCCGCGCCGGCGATGGCCGCCTCACTCTGAAAGGCGCCGTGCGGGAAATTCTCGCCACTGAAATGCTCCAGGCGCTCGGGCTCGATACCAGCCGCACGCTGTCGGTGATCGAAACCGGCGAGCGCCTTGATCGCAGCGACGAACCCAGCCCGACACGCGGCGCCGTGCTCGTCCGCCTCAACCACAGCCATGTCCGCTATGGCAGCTTCCAGCGCCAGGCATATCTCGGGGACGCCGCCGCGATGCACCGGCTGGTCGCTTATGCCTGCCAGCATTTCGTTCCGAGTGGAAATTCAATGCCTGTCGCCGAAGGCGACGGGGGTGCCGCCCCACTGCTCGACCACGCCGTCACCACCGGCAGCCGGCTGGCGGCGCAATATATGGCGGCGGGATTCGTCCACGGTGTCCTCAACACCGATAATATCAACATCACCGGCGAGTCGTTCGATTATGGGCCTTGGCGTTTTGCCAATGCGTGGAACCCGGATTTCACCGCCGCCTATTTCGACCATCACGGGCTTTACAGCTTTGGCCGCCAAGCCGAGGCCTTGCAGTGGAATGCCTATCAACTCGCAGGGGCGCTGCGGCTGATCGCGCCACTGGAGGCGCTCAAGCCGCCGCTCGAGGCCTTTGGCGCGCGTTACCAGTCGGCACTGGCCACGGCGATGCTGAAGCGGCTGGGTGTCATATCGCGCGGTGCCGAGGCCGATACGGCGCTGGTCAAGGCCATCGAGGCCGGGCTGACGGCAACCCAAATGGCGCCCGACCGCTTCTGGTTCGATTGGCGAGGCGGGGTGCGGCGCGGCGCGTCACCGGCCGATACGACATATGCAACCGCAGCGTTCGATGCCTTCCGCGCCGCCGTTTCAGCTTATGCCGGCACGCCGCCGACCCACGACTATTGGGCCGATGCTGACCCCTGCACAATGCTCATCGACGAGGTCGAAGCGATCTGGGCGCCGATCGCCGAGCGCGACGACTGGTCGGTGCTGGAGGCAAAGATCGCCGCGGTACGAAAGATGGGGGAAGCAATGCGCTGAAAGCCTCTCCCGCTTGGGGAGAAGCCCCTACTCCGCCGTCAGCCGCACCAGCTGTTTGACCGATCGCGCGCCGCGCGCCTCGCCGGCCGCCACCAGCCGCACCGAGCCGTCGCCATCGGCCAGCTGCTTGCCGTCGCACGTGTCGGCCACCAGGATCGCCGCCTTGCCCAGCGCCGCGTCGAGTTCGCCCAGGCTGAAGACCACGCGATAGCCATCGGCCGCCACCGTCATCGCCAGCGCCGGACCCTTGACGGCGTCACCGCTGGGCACGCCGGCGGCAGCGGCAAGATCGCGCAGCCAGACGCCACTGCACGGGTGCGGTACGCCATGCGCCACCAGCACGGCCGCTGCCGGCGGCAGCGCGGCGCGGGTCGGCGCATCGAAGGGAATGGCCAGCACCGCCGCCAGCGCTACAAGGATCATCGAATAACCTGCCTTCTCATCCACAGCCACAGCCCTGCACCCTAGCCATTTTCGGGCCGATGCCATAGGAGATGCCGCACCATGGACCTTATGCAACCGCCGTTCGAACCGCGTCATCTGCGCAATGCCTTTGGCTGTTTCGCCACCGGCGTCACCGTCGTCACCGGCCGCGCGGCCGATGGCACGCGCACCGGGCTGACCGCCAACAGCTTTACCTCGGTTTCGCTTGATCCGCCGCTGCTGCTGTTCTGCCCGGCGAACGGCGCTTCGGCACTGCCGCTGCTGCGCCAGACCGGGCGCTTTGCCATCAACGTCCTCGATCTGGATGGCCAGGTGGTCGCCGATCGCTTTGCCCAAAAAGGCGTGGATCGCTTCGCCGAGGCGGAGTGGATGGATTGGGACGGGCTGCCGGTCCTCAGCGCCGCCAAAGCCGCCTTCGCCTGCGATATCCATGCCGACCATGATGGCGGCGACCATCGCATCATCGTCGGCCGCATCACGCGCTATGGGCTGGCGCCGGAGCGCGAATCCCTATTGTATCTTCACGGCCGCTATCAGCGTGTCCATGTCGGCGGCTGACAAGCGCGCGGCCGATGACAAGGCCGTCGACGCCGCCGCCGAAACCGCGACGCTGGCACGTGGCGGGCGCACCAGCTTCATCGGCTATGTGTTGCGGCTGGCGGCGCGCTTTCCGTTCCTGTTCATCGCCGGGCGGCTGTATGGCGCCGACGCGCTGGGGCGCTTCGCCTATGCGACGATGGTCGTCGAATTGGCGGCGATGCTGGCGACTTTGGGGCTGAAGCGCGGGCTGGCGGAAGATATGGCTACACGCGGCACGCCGGAAGGCGAGACCCATGCGTTGTATGACGCGCTGCTGCTGTCGCTGCTCGCGGCGCTGGGCGGCGCGGCGCTGCTGATCGCCGTCCCGCAGATCGTCTTTCCCAATGGCGCCGTTTCCCCCAGCGCCCGGCTGTTCCCGCTCATCGTCATCGCCATCACCGTGTCCGACATCTGCCTTGCCGCGCTGGCGTTCCGCCACGATATCGCCGCCACGGTGCGAGCGCGGTCGCTGGTCGAACCCTGGGTGCTCAGCATCGCTGCGCTGGCGCTGGCGTTCACGGTGCTCAAGCCCGGCGGGCTGAGCATTGCCTATGTGCTGTCGATGGTCGCTGCCGCCGTCGCTTCGCTGGTGCCGGCGCTGCGCAGCTTCGGACCCGCGCCGGGGCGTATCGGCCTGATTTGCGGCTGGCGGCCCGATCCCATGGCGCTGCGCCTGCTGGTCACGCGCAACCTGGCGTTGGCCGGGGCGGACC
>JAYUUE010000126.1:0-5032 GCA_043754785.1 Polymorphobacter sp.
GCCAATGGTCACCCGATGAGCCGCATCGACGAACTCATGCCATGGGCGTACCCGAAAAAGTCAAGCTGAGGCGCGCAACGGGAGCCAGCCACCGCTTACGCATCACACTAAACGGGAATCAACACCACCTGAGTCACTGCGACGCACATACCAAATCGGCACCACGATTCAGTTGTCGTTGCGGATGTCCTTACCAGCCACCCGAATGTCCAGGGCCTCGCCGTCCCGGGCAACCACATCGTTATTGGGCAAGATGTGCTGCGATGGGCGCAAAGCCGTGAGGAGATCGCGGGGTAGGTTGCACATGAGTTGGCCCACGTCAGGCTTCAGCACCCTGAGCAGTTAATGGTAATGCGCCTCGCACTAGCGGCGCTGCCGGCCAATTTGGCCCGCGTCCTTGATACCGGTTGGGGCAATTCATACTCGCGCGAGAAAGAATTGCAGGCCGATAATCTGGCGATTCAGATTATGAATCGAGCAGGCGTCGACCCGCACCACCTCGGCTTATTGCTGGTTCGGATAAACGATGAGCGGCGTGAAAGGCGCCGCTCCAACCGCCTAGATGCACCCTCATGGCTGTCGACTCATCCAGCGCTCTCGGAGCGATTGACAAACATCGCGAAGGCCCCGCCGCCTACTTCACGCAGGACGCCAATGAGCGGTGATGACTAGAATGCCATCCAGCGAGGATGCGTTGGTTAGCATCGTCAGCGGCTGCGTTGGCTCCACCGCACCAACGGCGGCGATCGCATTCAACCTTTCCCCCATCCCCGCCACATCCGCACAATCTCCCCCTAGGCGCGGCGCCTTGCCGCCGTCATAGTCCGGGGCATGTGGATTGATGTGCGGCATTCGGCTTCCCATATGCCAAAATGTCGATGGTGGCCCAAGCAGCAGGGCCGTCCGGATTGGAGTATCGAATGACTGACCAGACTTATCCCGTGCTGCCGCTGCGCGACATTGTCGTGTTTCCTCAGATGATCGTGCCGTTGTTCGTGGGGCGTGACAAATCCGTTGCTGCGCTGGAAGTGGCGATGGCGGGGGACAAGACGGTGTTCCTGCTGTCGCAGAAGAACCCCGGAGACGAAGACCCAGGCGCGGATGATCTGTATGATGTCGGCACGCTGGCGACGGTATTGCAGTTGCTCAAGCTGCCCGATGGTACCGTAAAGGTGCTTGTCGAAGGCCAGTCTCGCGCGGCGTTGGAGCGGCTTGATCGGCACGACACCTACCTCTCCGCCGCTGTGGCGCCGCGACCCGATTTGGAGGGGGATAGCGCGCAGGTAGAGGCGCTGCTGCGCTCATCCGCCAAGCAGTTTGAGACTTATGTAAAGCTCAACCGCAAGACGGCGCCGGAAATTGCGTCACAGATCAGCGCCATCGAGGATGCCGGGCGTTTCGCCGATACCGTGGCGGCGAACCTGGGGCTGAAGATCGCTGACAAGCAGGCGCTGCTTGCCGAGCGCGATATCGCCAAGCGGCTGGAAAAGGTGTTCGCCCATATGGAGGGCGAGATGGGCGTGTTGCAGGTCGAAAAGAAGATCCGCAGCCGGGTCAAGCGCCAGATGGAGAAAACCCAGCGCGAATATTATCTCAACGAGCAGATGAAGGCGATCCAGCGCGAGTTGGGCGAAGGCGAGGAGGCCAAGGACGAAATCACCGAGTTCGAGGAGAAGATTGCCAAGGCCAAACTGCCCAAGGAAGCCCGCGACAAGGCGATCGCGGAATTGAAGAAGTTCAAGGCGATGTCGCCGCAAAGCGCCGAAGCGACGGTGGTGCGCAACTATCTCGACGTGATGCTCGGGTTGCCCTGGGGCAAGAAGTCCAAGGTCAAGCGCGACATCGTGGCGGCGCAGAAGGTTCTCGACGACGATCATTATGGCCTGGAGAAGGTGAAGGATCGCATCATCGAGTATCTGGCGGTGCAGGTGCGGACCAACAAGCTGAAGGGCCCGATCCTGTGCCTCGTCGGGCCTCCGGGCGTCGGCAAGACCTCGCTCGGCCGTTCGATCGCCAAGGCGACGGGGCGCGAGTTCGTGCGGCAATCATTGGGCGGGATGCGCGACGAAGCGGAAATCCGCGGGCATCGCCGGACCTATATCGGCTCGATGCCGGGCAAGGTCATCCAGAATCTGAAGAAGGCAGGGACATCGAACCCGTTGATCCTGCTCGATGAGATCGACAAGCTGGGTCAGGATTTCCGCGGGGATCCGTCGTCGGCGCTGCTCGAAGTGCTCGATCCGGAGCAGAACAAGGCGTTCAACGACCATTATCTCGAGGTCGATTATGACCTGTCGGACGTGATGTTCGTGACAACGGCGAACAGCCTCAACATGCCGCAAGCGCTGCTCGATCGCATGGAGATCATCCAGCTGTCAGGCTATACCGAGGACGAGAAGCTGGAGATTGCCAAGGGTCACCTGCTCGAAAAGCAATATGAGGCGCATGGGCTGAAAAAGGCCGAGTTCGCGGTGACCGACGGCGCGATCCGCGACCTGATCCGCTATTACACCCGCGAGGCCGGGGTGCGGACGCTGGAGCGCGAACTGGCCAAGCTGGCGCGCAAATCATTGCGGCGCATCCTGGAGGGCAAGGCCAAGGCGGTGACGGTCGATACCGACAATCTGGGCGAGTTTGCCGGGGTGCGGAAGTATCGTTATGGCGTGGGCGAGGTCGATGACCAGATCGGCGCGGTGACAGGGCTGGCCTGGACCGAAGTCGGCGGCGAGTTGCTGACGATCGAGGCGGTAACCGCGCCGGGCAAGGGGCTGGTCAAGACGACCGGCAAGCTGGGCGATGTGATGACCGAATCGATTGCGGCGGCGCTGTCGTTCACCAAGGCGCGGGCGGTGCAATATGGCATCAAGCCGTCGGTGTTCGAGAAAAAGGACATCCACGTCCATGTGCCCGAAGGCGCGACACCCAAGGATGGCCCCTCGGCCGGTGTGGCAATGGTGGTGGCGATTGTCTCGACGCTGACGGGGATAGCCGTTCGCAAGGACGTGGCGATGACCGGCGAAGTTACGTTGCGGGGCAGGGTGCTGCCGATCGGCGGATTGAAGGAGAAGCTGCTGGCAGCCCTTAGAGGCGGGATCACCACGGTGTTCATCCCGGCCGAAAACGAGAAGGATCTGGCTGAGATTCCCGCGAACGTGAAGGCGGGGATCACCATCATCCCGGTGAGCCATGCCGACGAAGTGCTGGCGCTGGCGCTGGTGCAACCCCTGGTGCCGATCGAATGGGCCGAGCCGGCGGAACTGGCCGCCAGCCCGGTTGTGCCGACCGCCGTGGAGCCTGCGCTTCGCCATTGAGCCCAAGGCGCCGCGCAGGGGATCGCGCGGCGCCTTGACGGCTTTTTTTGCTTTGCATCTGCGGGCCTTGCGCCCATGATTGTCGCTCACACGGCAAGTTTCAGGGCTTAACATTCAATGAATAAACAGGATTTGGCCAATCATGTGGCCGATGAAACCGGCGTTGCGCGTGCCGATGCCGCGCGCGTCATCGATGCATTTCTGGATGCCGTAACCGCGTCGCTGGCCCGCGGTGAGGAGGTGCGGCTGGTCGGCTTTGGCAGCTTCGTCGCCGGGCAGCGCAAGGCGTCAACCGGCCGTAACCCGCGCACTGGCGAACCGATGGACCTGGCGGCCAGCGTCATCCCGAAATTCCGGGTCGGTCGCAATTTGAAAGACGCCTGCAATCCCGCCGATTGAGCCCGACGATTGCCGGCAGGATCGGCTTTACTTGCGGCAGCGCCTCGCCTAACGAAGCGCTCCGCCACGGCGCGGGCGCGTAGCTCAGCGGTAGAGCACTGCCTTCACACGGCAGGGGTCACAGGTTCAAACCCTGTCGCGCCCACCATTTGCCGCCTTATCCAGCATCGCCGCATCGATTAACGCGGCAGGCGTTGCAGCAAGCCCTGTCGCTGCTGTGATGCGCGTCCAATCTGCGCGCTGCGGGGCGGCGTTTTGTCACAGGTTCGTCGCAGCGGGTCAGGAACCTTCGCCCGTTTGGCGCATTTTACAAAAAATCATAAACACAGCATTCGATTAAAGAAGCATTGCAAGGACGGTTGCAATGTACTTCAATGAAGCTTTGGCGAAACCGAACAACGATAAACCCGTAATCATTGTATTTTTGCATTTGCACTGGGATTTCGTGTTTCAAAGACCGCAGCAACTGTTGACCCGTGCGGCGCTTGACTATCAGGTGTTCTTTATCGAAGAACCTGTTTTTCAAGGTGATAAGCCTACACTCCGCAAATTCGTGCGTGATCCGGGTGTAACTGTTATCCAACCTGTGCTTCCGCATGGCACATCTGAAGGTGTGGGTGTGGACCATCGACGCCAGATCGCGGCGGGTATTGCGGAACAAGCCGGCTCTGCGCCGATCATCCTGTGGTATTACACGCCGATGGCGTTGGCTTTCGGGCAGCATGTGGTTGCCGATTTGGTGGTTTTCGACAAGATGGACGTACTTTCGGCGTTTGCTTTTGCGCCGCCGGAACTGCGGTTTCGTGAAGCTGCGCTGATGGGCAGTGCCGATCTGGTTTTCACTGGCGGCGCCGCGCTGCATGCGGCAGCGGTGGGGCGCAATCCCGATGTCCATTGCTTTCCGTCGAGTATCGATGCGGTGCATTTTGAAGCGGCGAGGGGCGGCATTGCGGTCGATCCCCTCGGCCAGTTCGAAATTGCTTACCCGCGTGTCGGATTTTTCGGCGTGATCGATGAACGCATCGATCTCGAACTTATAGGGACAGCCGCCGCCTTGCGGCCGGACTGGCAGTTTGTCATGGTCGGGCCGACGGCGAAGAACGACCCCGCGACCTTGCCCCGGGCGTCGAATATCCACTGGCTTGGGCCCAAGGATTATGCCGAGCTTCCGACCTATATGGCGCACTGGAGCCTGGGCTGGATGCCGTTCGCGCTGAACGAAGCGACGCGCTTCATTTCACCGACCAAGACGCCGGAATTCCTCGCGGCGGGGCTGCCGTTGCTGTCCACGCCGATCGCCGATGTCGTCGAGCCATATGGCC
>JAYUUE010000127.1:0-1707 GCA_043754785.1 Polymorphobacter sp.
CGCATCCAAAACGCCGCCTGATCGTTCTACCCCGCCACAATCACCCCGTGCCGCTTCTTCCCCGCGCTGATCCGCGCCCCCGGCCCGACCATCTGCGCGTCACCATTCACCGCCTCGCCATCCACCCGCGCGCCGCCGCCGACGACGAGCCGCCGCGCTTCGCCCTTTGACGCAGCAAAGCCCAGCCCGACCAGCGCATCGAGGATCGTCACCGGCGCCGCCACGGCAAAGCTCGGCAAATCCTCCCCGGCCCCGCCCGCAAATGTCGCCGCTGCCGTAGCCGCTGCTGCCTCTGCAGCCGTCCGCCCGCGGCACAGCGCCGTCGCTTCGGTCGCCAGCACCACCTTGGCTGCGTTGATATCGCCGGCCATCACCGCGTCGATATCCGCCAGCGCCATATCGGTGAACAGCTTCAAAAACCGCGCCACATCGGCATCATGCGTATTCCGCCAGAACTGCCAGTAATCAAAACCGGGCAGCGAATCCTCGTGCAACCACACCGCGCCCGCCGCGGTCTTGCCCATCTTCGCACCGTCCGCCCGCGTGATCAGCGGCGTCGTCAGCCCGAAAGCATCGCGCCCATCCACCCGGCGGATCAAGTCCGTCCCATTGACGATATTACCCCATTGGTCGCTGCCGCCCATCTGCAACACACAACCATGCCGGCGATTCAGCTCAAGGAAATCATAGGCTTGCAGGATCATATAGTTGAATTCGAGAAAACTCAGCGGCTGTTCCCGATCGAGCCGGAGCTTCACCGAATCAAAACTCAGCATCCGATTGACCGAAAAGTGCCGGCCGATATCGCGCAGGAACGGAATATAGGCGAGGCCCGATAGCCATTCGTCATTATCCGCCATGATCGCCGCATTCGGCCCGTCGAAATAGAGAAAGCGCTCGAAAATCCGCCGGATGCTCGCCTTGTTGGCCTCGATCCGCGCATCATCAAGCAGCTGCCGCCCCTCATCCTTGCCGCTCGGATCGCCAACTTTGGTGGTGCCGCCACCCATCAGCACGATCGGGCGATGCCCCGCCGCCTGAAAATGCCGCAGCATCATGATCGACACCAGATTGCCGATGTGGAGCGACGGCGCCGTGCAATCATAGCCGACATACGCCGTCATCACACCGCCCGCCGCCGCCGCATCGAGCGCCGCCGGATCGGTAATCTGGTGGATGAAGCCGCGCATTTCGAGCCGGCGGAGAAAGTCTGAGGTGTAGGCCATGGTAGGGCGGTTCATAACGGACCGCGTGCCCGCATGACAGCCCGGAAATCGCCCGCTATCCTGTCGGTCATGACCAAACTCACCACCGCCATCGGCCTGATGTCCGGCACCTCGATGGACGGCATCGACGCCGCGCTGATCGACACCGACGGCGAAACCATCGTCATCCCGCGCGGCTTCATCAGCGTGGCTTACGAACCGGATTTCGTCCGCCGCCTGCGAGACGCCGCCGCCCATGCGCTTGAGCTCCACGCCCCCGGCCCTGACGCGATGATCGACGCCGTCGCCGCCGAACTCACCGGCCTCCACGCCATCGCCGTCCATCGCTTGCTCGCCGCCACCGGCACCACCCACGAAGACGTCGCCATCATCGGTTTCCACGGCCACACCGTTGCGCACCGCCCTGACCGCAGATGGACGTGGCAGATCGGCGACGGCGCACTGCTCAAAACCGCGACGCGCATCCCGGTTGCCTATGATT
>JAYUUE010000128.1:0-4986 GCA_043754785.1 Polymorphobacter sp.
AAGGCGCTGCTCGCCATTGGGCAGGATGGCATTATCGATGCGATCAAGGCCAGCGGGCTGCGCGGGCGCGGCGGCGCCGGTTTCCCGACGGGGATGAAGTGGAGCTTCATGCCCAAGGCGCCGAATCCGGCGCGGCCGAGCTATCTTGTCATCAACGCCGACGAATCCGAGCCCGGCAGTTGCAAGGACCGTGAGATCATTCGGCATGATCCGCACAAGCTGATCGAAGGCGCGCTGGTAGCCGGCTTCGCGATGCGCGCGGTGGCGGCGTATATCTACATCCGCGGTGAATATGTGCGCGAGGCGGAGACTTTGTTCGCGGCGGTGCGAGAGGCCTATGGAGCGGGGCTGATCGGCAAAAACGCCTGTGGTTCAGGCTATGATTTCGATGTGGTCGTGCATCGCGGGGCAGGGGCCTATATCTGCGGCGAGGAAACCGCGATGCTCGAAAGTCTGGAGGGCAAGAAGGGCCAGCCGCGCCTCAAGCCGCCGTTCCCTGCCGGCGCCGGCCTGTATGGCAACCCGACGACGGTCAATAATGTCGAATCGATTGCGGTGGCGCCGACGATCCTGCGGCGCGGGCCGGCGTGGTTCGCCGCGATCGGCCGGCCGAAGAACGAAGGGACAAAGCTGTTCCAGATCAGCGGCCATGTGAACACGCCGTGCGTCGTCGAGGAGGCAATGGGATTGCCGTTCCGCGAGCTGATCGATGTGCATTGCGGCGGCATTCGCGGCGGCTGGGACAATCTGCTGGCGGTCATCCCCGGCGGCTCGTCGGTACCTTTGGTGCCCGCCGAACAGATCATCGACGCTCCGATGGATTTCGATGGGTTGAAGGATTTGAAGTCCGGCCTCGGGACTGCGGCGGTGATCGTAATGGACAGATCGACCGATATCGTCCGCGCGATCGCGCGGCTGAGTTATTTCTACAAGCACGAAAGCTGCGGCCAGTGCACGCCGTGCCGCGAAGGCACCGGCTGGATGTGGCGGGTGATGGAACGGCTTGTAACTGGCGACGCCGAACCACATGAGATCGATCTGCTGCTGGAGGTGACGACCGAAATCGAAGGGCACACGATCTGCGCGCTGGGGGATGCAGCGGCTTGGCCGATCCAGGGGCTGATCCGGCATTTCCGACCGGAGATCGAAAGCCGGATTCATCGGCGTCAGGGCTTCGTGCAGGTGCCGAATTTGGCGGTTGCGGCGGAGTAAATGGGCATCATCTTCCAACATATCCGGCTGGCCAATTTCGGTCGTGATGATCTGTAGGAGATTGATGCCAATACTCTGGTCGATTCAGGCGCGGCCGAACTGTGCATTCCTCAGCACATCGCCAATCAATTGCGATTGAAGAAGCTTGAGGAGCGCGAAGTCCGCATCGCCAACGGTGAGCGTGTGCTGGTTCCCTACGTCGGCGGGGTGCGGATCGAGGTCTTCGGACGCCAGACAGTGACCAGCGCCATCGTTATCGGCGATCAGGTGTTGCTGGGTGCGATCCCGATGGAGGCGATGGACCTTATCATTCATCCGCGCAGCCTGACGCTAATGCCCAACCCCGACAGCCCGAACGTTCCAGCGTCACTCGCCATGGGTGTGCGCCTCTTGCGCTAAAGCCGCAATTCACTGGCATTTGCCCCCCCAATCCCTTAATCATGACACATCCGCGACAGCCCGCTGAAGGCGCAGAAAAAAGCCAATGGATTCCGTTATTTCGCCGCCCGCAGGCGCCCCCGATATCCAGCCGATCTCGATCGTTACCGAGATGCGGACGTCGTTTCTCGATTATGCCATGTCGGTCATCGTCGCCCGCGCGTTGCCGGATGTGCGCGACGGCTTGAAACCCGTCCATCGCCGCATTCTGTGGGGCGCGCATGAAAGCGGCTTCACCGCCGGCAAACCCTATCGCAAGTCGGCGCGCATCGTCGGTGACGTGATGGGTAAATATCACCCGCACGGCGACAGCTCGATCTATGATGCGCTTGCGCGGATGACGCAGGACTGGTCGTTGCGGCTGCCGTTGATCGACGGGCAGGGCAATTTCGGCTCGATGGACCCCGATGCACCGGCGGCGATGCGTTACACCGAAGCGCGGCTGGCGCGCTCCGCCGACGCGCTGCTCGCTGATATCGACAAGGACACCGTCGATTTCATCGCCAACTATGATGGTTCGGAACATGAGCCCGCGGTTTTGCCGGCGCGGTATCCCAACTTGCTCGTCAACGGCGCCGGCGGCATCGCCGTCGGCATGGCGACCAACATTCCGCCGCACAATCTGGGCGAGGTCATCGACGCGGTGCGCGCCTGGCTTGATGACCAGACGATCAGCGTTGATGATCTGATGAAGCATTTGCCGGCGCCGGATTTCCCGACCGGCGCCTTCATCGTCGGCACCACGGGGCTGCGGACGGCCTATGAAACCGGGCGCGGCACCATCATCATGCGGTCGCGGTCGATCGTCGAGGAGGGCAGGGGCGACAAGAAATCGTTGGTGCTGACCGAAATACCCTATCAGCAGGGCAAGAACGCGCTCGTCGAAAAGATCGCCGAAGCGGTCAAGGACAAGCGCATCGAGGGCGTGTCCGACCTGCGCGACGAATCGAACCGCGAGGGCGTCCGCATCGTCATGGAGCTGAAGCGCGACGCGACGCCCGAGGTCGTGCTCAACCAGGTGTATCGCCACACCCCGGCGCAGCAGACCTTCAGCATCAACATGCTCGCCATTCGCGGCGGTCGCCCGGAGTTGATGGGGCTGCGCGATATCATCCAGGCCTTCGTGCAGTTCCGCGAAGAGGTCATCACCCGGCGCTCCAAGTTCGAGCTGGCGAAGGCGCGCGAGCGTGCGCATGTGTTGATCGGGCTGGTCATCGCGGTCAGCAATCTGGACGAGGTTGTTCGCGTTATCCGCGCCTCGGCCAACGCCGCGGCGGCGCGCGAACAGCTGCTGGCGCGGGATTGGGATGCGACCGAGGTGCGGCCGTATCTCGATCTGGTCGAAGCCGGCGACTATGCCACCGATGCTGCAACCATTCGACTCAGCGACGCGCAGGTGAAGGCGATCCTCGATCTGCGCCTGTCGAAGCTGACGGCGTTGGGGCGAGAGGAAATCGGCGAGGAGTTGCAGGAGCTGGCGGGCGCCATCACCGGGCTGCTCGAAATCCTGGGCGACCGCGTGAAACTCTACGCCGTGCTGCGCGCCGAAATCGAGGAGGTTTCGGACAAATTCTCGACCAAGCGCCGGTCGGAAATTATTGCCGCCGGCGACGATCTGGATGACGAAGACCTGATCGAGCGCGAGGACATGGTCGTGACCGTGACGATGTCGGGCTGGATCAAGCGAGTCGCGCTGGGCGAATATCGTGCCCAGAAGCGCGGTGGCAAGGGCCGATCGGGAATGTCGACCAAGGACGAGGATGTCGTCACCAACATCTTTGTCACGTCCACCCATAATCCAGTGTTGTTCTTTTCCAGCGCCGGTAAGGTCTATCGCCAAAAGGTGTGGAAGCTGCCGGTCGGCAGTCCGCAGGCCAAGGGGCGCTCGCTCAACAATCTGCTGCCGCTGGGTGATGGCGAAACCATCACCACGGTGCTGGCGCTGCCCGAGGACGAAGCCGAATGGGGTCGGCTCAACGTGATGTTCGCTACGGCGCACGGTAGCGTGCGGCGCAACAGCATGGACGCCTTCACCAACGTGCCGACCGCCGGCAAGCTGGCGATCCGTTTTGAGGATGGCGATGCGGACCGGTTGGTCGGCGTGTCACTGTGCGACGAAGGCGACGATGTGTTCATCGCGGCGCGGTCGGGCAAGGCCATACGCTTTGCGGCCGATGATGTGCGCGAGTTTGTCTCGCGGACATCGACCGGTGTGCGCGGCATGAGCCTGCAAAAGGGCGATGAAGTGATTTCGATGGCGGTGTTGAGGCGGTTCGATGCGACCAGTGAGGAGCGCGAAGATTATCTAAAGGCTGCGGCCTGGAAGGGCGAGGGGCTGATACCGATCCTATCTGAAACCCGTCACGCGCAGTTCGCGGCCGCCGAACAGTTCATTTTGACGGTGACGTCAAATGGCTATGGCAAGCGGACATCGGCATTCGAATATCGGCGCACCGGGCGCGGCGGGCAGGGGATAGCCAACATCGATGCTTCGGCGCGCAACGGCCATGTCATGGCGTCAATGCCGGTCGGCGCCGATGATCAGCTGATGCTCGTCACCGATCAGGCCAAGCTTATCCGCATGGGCGTCGGTGACATCCGCATCATGGGCCGCGGGACGCAGGGCGTGACGTTGTTCAAGGTGGCCGACAATGAGCATGTCGTGTCGGCGGCGCTGATCCCGGCCGAAGATGAGGGAGATGAGGGAGATGAGGTTGAGGTGACGCCGGATGGCGAATAAGGGTTGGGGCGCCGGAAATGACCCGCTATCCGCCGCACGAAGACGTGCGAGCAGCCTCTGCCCCTATTTGGCCTTGAACGTCACCAGCCGGAGCAGATAGCCGCCGACCAGCCCGACCATCACCAGGTTCGAAACCGGGTCGGCCCATTCCGCAACCCGGCGGTATTCGGCGCCAAGCCAATAACCGGCACTCATCAACAGGCTCGTCCACACCAGCGTGCCGAGCGCGGAACATGCCAAAAACCGACCCACCGGCATGTGCGCAATGTCTGCCGGAACCGAGATCAACGAGCGGATTCCCGGCACCATCCGCCCGAACAGAACGGCGCCGCCGCCACGGCGCGCGAACCAAGCGTTGGCGCGATCGATATCGCGCGGGCGCAGGGTCAGCCAGCGGCCGTGCCGTGACGCCAAATCCCGCGCACGATCAAGCCCGATGGCGCGGCCAACGGCAAACCAGAACCAGGCGCCGGCCAACGACCCAAGCGTTCCGGCCGCAATGACGCCGGACAGGCTGAGGTCGCCGCGGGCCGCCATATAGCCGGCCATCGGCATGAAGACTTCGGATGGCAGCGGCGGGAAGATGGTTTCGACAA
>JAYUUE010000129.1:0-4961 GCA_043754785.1 Polymorphobacter sp.
ATACTCATCGCGGCTGACAGCGGCGTTCCTGTTCTTGTCATACCGCGCAAACCCCGTGCTTCGCGGTCGGCCAGCGTAACCGACGACACCGGCGCCACCAACGGCCGGGCGTCGTCTTCGGCATCCGGCTGCACCGGCGGCAGCGACGCAACCTCGGTCGCCACCGCGACGGGCCGGTCGCGGGTCCACAGGAACCCCGCCGCCACCAGCGCCAGCAGCCCCACCGCGAACGCGAGGAACCGCCGCATTGCCAGACCTCCGAACAAACGATCGACCCCGCCCAACCTCTGGCGCGTTCATCGCCCCAGCGCAATCACCTTCAACACCGCAAGCTGCCGCCCCAGGCTGCCGCGCGCCTCCACCGGCTTGCCGCCGCGCGCGCCCATGGCATCGCGCACCGCCAGCCGCACCAACCCAAGCAGCGGCCGGAGCGCTGCCGAAACCTTGGGCAGGCCTGCGTCATCGCCCAGCACCCACGCCCGCCCCAACGCCGCGCCCACCACCGCATCGTCGCCAAGCAGCCGCGCGCTCCATCCGAACAGCCGCGCGCCGCCTTCGACATGCGCCGCCGGAACATCGTACGTCCCGATCATCGCCAGCCAGCGGCCCTCCAGCGCTGCCAGGTCCGCGCCAGAAATCCCGCGCGGCAGCACCTCCGCCGCCAGCAGTTGCAGCAACGGCTGTGCCGGCACGCGGCCCGCATCGAGCCCCTCCAGAGCCTCGCGCCACCATGCCAGCCGAATTTCGCCGATCATCGCCTCGGTCGTGCCGACGACAACGCTCGCCAGTTCGAGATCCAGCCCATGCAGTGCGAACAGCGCCGGGCGCAACGCTTCCGGCACATAGAGCAGCGCCAAGTAGCGGTCTCGGTCCCGTAAACGAACGTCGGCGACGACGAGATCGAGCAAGTCGTTCAGCCCGGTCCAACCCGAAACGCGCAGATTTTATTGCCGTCCAGATCGCGGAAATAAGCGCCGTAAAACGCCTGCGGGCCTTCGTCACCGCGCACCCCCGGCGCGCCTTGATCGGCGCCGCCTGCCGCAATTGCGGCGGCATAAAGCGCATCGACCTTATCGCGCGTGTCGAGCGTCAGGGCAATCATCGTGCCATTGCCGGCGGTAGCCGGCTGCTCGTCATGCGGGACGGTCACCGCGAACATGGGAACGCTCCAGCTTGGCCCCCAAGCCATGCCCTTACCCATCGCCATCAACTGGCCGACTCCAACTGCCTTGAACACCGCGTCATAAAAGCCAATCGCGCGCGGCAGGTCATTCGTGCCGACCATCGTGTAGCCAATCATCGTGTCATATCCCCTTATTGTCGTTTCGTTCTACCGTCGCTGCGGCGTTGCCGCCAGTTCCTGCAAAATCTGTTCCTCGACCGCCGAAAAGGCCGAGAGATGCGCCGGCTTCATCGGGTCATCGCGGCTGCCGGTCAGCGCATAGACCAGCACGCGGCCCTGCTCACGGTCCACCCAAAGCCCGGCCAGCAAGCCATAGGCCTCGCCCAGATGCCCCCACCAGCGCGCTCCCGCCACCGGCGCATCATGGCCGCCGGTCAGGCAATGCAGCCCCGGCCCATAACACAGCATCTCGCCACCATATGTGTCGTCCTGCGCCCGCCCGTTCGCCTGCCACACCGGCGTCATCAGCGTCTGCACCGAAGCCGGCGACAACAGCCGCATGCCATCAACCTTGCCTTGCCCGAGCAGCATCCGGCCGATCTTGGCCAGCCCCAGCGCCGAAATCCGCAGGCCACCCTGCGGGCTGAACAGCGTGCCGTTGGTGCCCGGCACATAGGCGGCGATATCACACCCACCGTTGGTCCGCACCGGACACGCCGGGCGAACACCCTGCAAATCATCGACCTGCGCCACCCAGGGACCATCCGGGTGGTAATCCGTTTCATCCTTGCCAGTGCGATACAATGTGGCGGCGTCGGCAATGGCGGCGTCGCTGGCGCCGCTCCAGTTATAGCCTGCGTCAAGCCGCAGCGGCGCCAACACCAGCCGGGTCATCAACCGGTCGAAGCGTTCGCTCGTCGCCGCCTCCATCACCGTCGCGATGATGCCATAGTTGAGGTTGGCATAGGCAAAGCGGCCGCCCGGCGGCGCATCCGACCAACGCCCGCCAAGTTCATCCTTCAATGCGGCGCCGAGCGGGAAATTATACCCCGGACCGTCGACAACCCCCGAGGTGTGCGAAAGCAGTTGCCGCAGCGTCACCGGTGCCTCCGGAAACGCCGGGTTGCGCAGCCGCCAGCCGAGCCAGCGTGACACATCGCTATCAAGATCGAGCCTGCCGGCCTCGACAAGCCGCATGATGCCGATGGCGACAACCGCCTTGGAAATTGAAGCGACGCGCAGCGGCGTGGCGGGCGTCAGCGCGCGCGGCGGGTCGATGGTCGCAGTGCCAAATGCCTCACTGCGCACGATCCCATGCTTGTCGGCAACCACGACAACCAGCCCCGACAAACCGGGCGTGGCGAGCGTCTTGCCGGCAACCAGATCGCCAAGCGGCGACGCGCCGACCGGTACGGCAAGGAGCACAGCTGCCAGGCCAACCAGCAGCGCCAGCAACCGCGTCATCATTCCGATGTCAGCGGCGGCATCTCGGCGATCCGGCGCGCGGCATGGAGCAGTTCGACCGGCAGCATGGCAATGATGGTGCTGTTGTGCTCGACACCTATCTCCGCCAGCGTCTGCAGGCGCCGCAGTTCGAGCGCGCCGGGTGAGCCCGAAATCGTTGCTGCGGCTTCCGCCAGTTTTTGCGCCGCCTCATATTCGCCCTCAGCCTTGATTATGCGGGCGCGCTTTTCGCGGATCGCCTCGGCCTCGCGGGCGATGGCACGCTGCATCTGCTCGGGGATATCGACGTCCTTGATCTCGACGGCGTCGATCTCGATACCCCAGCGCGTCGCCGCAGTTATCAGCAACTCGAACAATCGCTTGTTGATGCCGATGCGGTCCTTCAGCAGCGTGTCGAGGTCGCTTTGGCCGATGGCATCGCGCAGCGCCGTTTCGGCCGCCTGGATGACGGCGCCCTGCCAGTTTTCAACAACCGTCACCACGCGCGCCGGATCGGCGGCGCGATACCAGAGCACGGCATTGACCCGCACGGCAACGCCATCGCGGGTTATGGTTTCCTGAGTCTCGAGCTGGACGGTGACGACGCGCAGGTCAACCTTGGTTACGCGATCGATGAACGGCACCAGCCAATACCAGCCTGGCCCCTTGGTGGTGCCCAGCCGGCCGAGGCGAAACAGCACTGCGCGCTGAAATTCCTGGTTCACGCCAAAGGTCTGCGATCCAATGACCAGCGCAATGACCAGAAGGAAAATCAGGAAATAGGTCATCGTTCATACCCCAGCGATGCGCAGTTGAGCCAGCACCGGCTTCACTCAACTGAAAAAACCCTAGCTGAGAAAACCGCCGGCGTCAGGCGGTTGATTTGCGAAGCACGCCCGGCGGCCCCATATCGAACCGATGAGTGTTGCCTTCACCAAAGAGTCCGATGCCGAAGCCGTTGCCGCCGATCTGCCCGACCGTCCGATCCCGGTGCACGCCAATCTCGTCACTGTCACCGGCCTCGCCCAGATCGACCGCGAACTCGCTGCCGCCCGCGCCGCTTATGATGCGGCGCGCGGCAGCGACGCAATCAGCGCCGATCGCAGCGCCATGGCGCGCGCCACCCGCGACCTGCGCTACTGGTCGGCCCGGCGCGCCAGCGCCCAGCTGATCGAGGCGCGCCCCGCCGATGGCATCGCCGGCTTCGGCAGCACCGTGACCTTCGAACGTGCCGATGGCCGGCAACAAACCTATGCCATCATCGGCGACGACGAGGCTGACCCGGCGCAGGGCAGCGTCAGCTATGTCTCGCCGCTGGCCCGCGCCGTGATGGGCAAGGCCGTCGGCGAGATGGTAACGCTGGCCGGCCAGGCGGTCGAGATAACCGGTATCAATTAAACACCGGATTCTACCGCAAACTCGCAATCCCAAGTCTGTCGTCCTTCGCCCGCGCCTTCACCGATTCCTCGCTGCGGGTCAGCGCCTTGGCGATGGCGCGCAGCGGCATGCCTTTTTTGGCGAGCGTGTGCAGCTTTTGCACTTCCTCGGTCGTCCACGCCTGTTTGTGGCGTTCGAATTTCTCGCCCACTTCACACGCTCCCGGCGTCGTCGCCTCTTGCCAATTGGCTCGCTGTCGGCTGCAAGCCTGCGCATGACAAGTTTTTATCTCGGTTTGGCGCTTGCCCTGGCGCTCACCCTCAACGTCCGCTCGCCCTGGCTGCGGGCGATCGGCAGCCTTGTCGCCGTGGCTGCAATGACGCTGATGGCCTGGTCGATCATCCTTGCCAACCGCGATGGCACCTTCGCCGCGGTGGCAGCGGGAAACAGCACTCCGACAATCCTCAATGTCGCCGCCGGCATCCTCATTGTCGGCGCGCTGCTGATCCTGGTCGCCATCCCCCGCCTGTTCCGGCGTGACGCCGGCATCGTGCCACCGCGCAGCACGGTTGCCGCCTATGGACATTTGACCCGCGCGCTCCATTGGGCAAGTGCGATCCTCATCATCGCCGCCTTCACCATGGGGTTGTTCACCGCGATCCTGCCCGAAAGCCGGCCCGAGCGGGCGGAATTTCTCGCAACTCACATGGCCATCGGGGGCGCGATATTTCTGCTGACCATGGCGCGGTTGTTCGAGCGGCTGGTCCGCCCGGCGCCGCCCACCGCCGGCGCGGCGCAGGGCGGGCATTTCCTGCTCTATTGCCTGCTCATCGCCATTTCGCTGACCGGGCTGGCACTCGCGACCGCGCCGATACCCCTGCTCGGCCTGTCGCTGCCCAATTTGCCGCCCAGCCCCATCGCCGAACCGCTGCACCGGATCGTGCTGCCGGTCCTGCTCGCTTTGCTGTTCGCAGCGCATCTTGGCGGCGCGGTGAAGGCCATCGGCCGCATGGCGCGC
>JAYUUE010000130.1:0-4910 GCA_043754785.1 Polymorphobacter sp.
GGCAATTGGCCGAAGCCGAGAGCGCGACTGTCAACGCGATGACGCGCGAGGAAGTCACTGCCGATGATATTGCGGCGGTGGTATCACGCTGGACGGGCATCCCGGTCGATCGGATGCTTGAGGGTGAGCGCGAGAAGCTGCTGCAGATGGAGGAGATTCTGTCGGCACAGGTTATCGGCCAGGCGGCGGCAGTGCATGCGGTGGCGTCGGCGGTTCGGCGGGCGCGGGCCGGGCTGCAGGACCCGAACCGTCCGCTGGGGTCGTTCCTGTTTCTGGGGCCAACGGGCGTTGGCAAAACGGAACTTGCCAAGGCGCTGGCGAATTTCCTGTTCGATGATCCGCGCGCCATGGTTCGCATCGACATGTCGGAATATATGGAAAAACACGCTGTGGCGCGGCTGATCGGCGCGCCGCCGGGTTATGTTGGCTATGACGAAGGCGGCATTTTGACCGAGGCGGTGCGGCGCCGGCCATATCAGGTAGTGCTGTTCGACGAGGTCGAGAAGGCGCACGGCGATGTGTTCAACATCTTGTTGCAGGTGCTCGATGACGGACGGCTCACCGATGGCCAGGGGCGAACGGTCGATTTCACCAACACGATCATCATTTTGACGTCGAACCTGGGCAGCCAGTATATCGCCGCGCTGCGCGACGACCAGCCGGCCGCTGATGCCGAGCCGCAGGTGATGGAGGTGGTGCGCGGGCATTTCCGGCCGGAGTTCCTCAACCGGCTTGACGAGATCGTGCTGTTCCAGCGGCTGGGCGTCAGCGCGATGGCGCCGATCGTCGATTTGCAGGTGCTGCGGGTGCAGGCGTTGCTCAAGGACCGCAAAGTGACGCTCAACCTGACCGATGCGGCGCGGCGCTGGCTGGCGCGGGTGGGCTATGATCCAGTGTATGGGGCGCGGCCATTGAAGCGCACGGTGCAGAAGCATCTGCAAGACCCGCTGGCCGAGCTGATCCTTTCGGGCGCCGTGGTCGATGGGTCGGTGGTGAATGTCGATGAAGGCGATGGACAGCTGGCGTTGGCACCCGCCTGATCGGCGTCAACCGCCCCGCTGCTTGGTGCGCATGTCGTCCGCCATTTGGTTGGTGAAGGCTTGGCTGTGGTCCGAAACAGCCGGTACGGTCAAAAATTGCGGCGCGGCGGCAAAACCGTCCCTGTGGTGAAGGTCAGGTATACCAGGCCGACGGCGATGCGCATCAATTACTGCCGGATTTGGTGCGCATGTCATCGCTCATGGTGCGGGTCTGCGCTTGGTTGACACCGTCGATATACGCCCATTGCGCGCGGCTGTGGCAGGTCTTGCGTGATTTCACCAGGCTGCCGGTTTCCTTTTCCCTGCGGCAGACCATGTCCTGGCCGCGGTCGGCAGCCACCGTAGCGGGCGCCGGCGTAGTGGGCTCGGAGGCGAAGGCGGACGCGCCGATGATGGCGATGAATGGCAGACATAAAATGACGACCAAGCGACGCATGATAAATTTCCCGTAACTATGCTGCATTGCGAAGGTATCAAGCGCGCGCAAATGGAGCAAGGGTCGCCGTCGCACAAAAACATCGCCGTGGCTCGCCGCGACGAGGGGTTGCGCCGCGCGAACGTGCTGGCCAAATGCGCCGATGATCAGTCCTGCCACCATTGTTCGTGACGCTCTGTGGTTCGCGCATCGCTATGATCCCGGCCATGACGCCTTTCAATTTCGAGCGCTGAGCCGCGACGCGCATCGGTCGGCGACATTTCTGACTGACGAATATCTGGGGCCGGCGGCCGTGACGGCGGTGCGGCGGTCCGATGTGGAGGCGCTGGCGCCGCTCTCGGCGCCGTTGCACTTCATCTTCCATTCGGCCTTTTGCTGTTCGACGGTGTTGGCGCGGGCTTTCGATGCACCGGGTGTTGCGATGGGGTTGAAGGAGCCGGTTTTGCTCAATGATCTGGTCGGGTGGCAGCACCGCGGCGGCACGGCGGCGGCAATTGCGCCGGTGCTCGATGCCGGGCTGATGCTTTTGGCGCGGCCGTTTGCGCCCGGCGAGGCGGTTGTGATCAAGCCATCCAACGTCACCAATGGCCTGGCACCCGGCATGATGATGATGCGGCCGGAGGCGCGGGCGCTGCTGTTGTATGCACCGCTGCGAGTCTATCTCGCCTCGGTCGCGCGCAAGGGCATGACCGGGCGGTTGTGGTCGCGCGACTTGCTGGTCAAGCAGCTGCGCGAAGGCTTGCATCCCTTTGGCTTCACGGGTGAGGATTATCTGGGGCAAACCGACCTGCAAGTCGCGGCTATGGGCTGGTTGGCGCAGCATGCATTGTTTGCGAAAATGGCGGCGCAGTTCGGCGATCGGGTGCGAACCGCAGATTCGGAGCGCTTGATGGCGGCGCCGGTGGCAGCGATGACTCGGCTGGGGACGCTGTTCGGTGTTGCGCTGGATGCGGCGACGATTGTCGCCGGCTCGGCTTTTACCCGTCATTCGAAGTCGGGTGGTGACTTCGGCCAGGCGCAGCGGGTGGATGAGCAGGTGGCGGGCGCCGGCGCCCATGCCGACGAAATCGAAAAAGTGGCGATCTGGGCCGAGGCGGTAGCAGCAAGCGCCGGGGTGCCATTGGTGTTGCCAGTGCCGCTTTGAAGCACGCCGCCCTCATCCGGGCGCAATCAGGCGAGGTCCAAAAAAAGGGCGGGTCTTCCGACCCGCCCTTTCCTGTTCGGTATGACGACCTGCTTAGAAGCGAACGTTGACCTGCATCGCGTAACGGCGACCCAGCGCGTCGTAAGTCGACGGATAGGTGTTGCCGCTGTTGAATGAAGTCGAACCAGCGGTTGAACCGACGACCGGCGGCTGCTTGTTGGCGAGGTTGGTGGCGGTAAGGATGAGCGTCACATTTTCCAGCACGCTGATGCGGCCGCTCAGATCGAAGTAGTTGTACGACGGGATTTTGCCGAACCCAGCGAAGAACGCGCCCTGATTGGCAATGTCAAGCGGCTCCTGCTTGACACCGTCAATATGGCGCCACAGCAGCGACACGTCAAAGGTGTTGAAGCCCAGCGTGGTGCGCAGCGACGACTGCCACTTCGGCTGGATCGAGCCAGTAAACGAGCAGTTTACCGAGTAGTAACCCGTGCACTCACGCGCAAAGTTACCGGGCGCCGTGACGTCGGCATTGAACTTCGAGTTGAAGGTATAGTTGAAGTTACCCGAAAGCCCGAGCTTGGCGAAGCCGAGGTTGTTCGAATAGGTCGCAGTTACATCGATACCATCGGTTTCGATACGACCAAGGTTCGACGATACGGCGAACAGGCCGCGAGTGGTGGCCGGATCGCCGTCCAGACCGCCGGTTGCCGGGTTGCGGCCGATGGACTGACACGCGAGGTTGGTCGGCACGACGCCGGCACCATTGTATGGCGGTGCACCGTAGCATGCGGCAACGATGTCACCCGGCAGCGGCGATGACACCGCATCCTTGACGGTGATGTTGTAGTAATCGACCGTGATGGCGAGACCGGGCGCGAACGTGGGCTGCAGGACCGTACCGACCGTCCAGGTGTTTGCCGTTTCTGGGTTGAGGTTGAGGTTGCCGCCGGAGGTCAGGTTGGCCTGGCCAGCCGTCGGGTTCAGGATGCCGCCGATCGTCGTCGCTGGCGCGCCCTGCGAAAGGCAAACCGCCTTCAGACTGGCGTTGGTCAACGGTGCTGCACCGGCGCAAGGGTCAATGGCGAGGTTGGTCAGGCCCGTAACCACCGGTGCGAACAGTTCACCGATGTTCGGAGCGCGGACGGCGCGGCTGTAGTTGCCGCGGAACTTGATGCCCTGCACCATTTCCCACGTCGTGCCGACCTTCCAGGTGAAGGTGTTATACTTTGGGCTGCCAGGCGCAGCGACCTTATAGTCGGAATAGCGCGCACCGCCTTCAAGCGTCAGGTTCTGGAAGAACGGCTTGTCCTGGATCAGCGGTGCGATCACTTCGCCATAGACTTCCTTAACTTCATAGCCACCGGTGATGTCCGGAGCGGCACCGCCGGCACCACCCAGTTCACCGGCCTGCTTGGCCAGCGAGTCGGAACGCTGCGATGCCTTATACTTGCGATATTCGCCGCCGATGGCGAACCCGATCGCGTCGGTCGCGGTCGGCAATGAAATGCCGATATCACCCGAGACGACGGCACGGGCCTGGGCCAGCGAAGTTTTGTTGATCGTGCTGCTTTCGCCGGTGATGTATGCGGCGCCGGCCGGCGAGATCGAACCGGCAGGCCCAAAGAAGTTAACCGGGACGCACCCTGCATCGGCGCTGATGCAAGTAGCAGTGTTGTTGGCAAGCAGCGTGTTGCGAATCTTCGAAGTCAGCACATAGCCCTGGAGAACCTGACGATTTTCTGATTCGCCGTAAGCGCCCGAAAGATCATAGTCGATCGAGTCGGTGATTGCTCCCTTAACACCCGCACGGTAATCGAAAATCGTCGTAGTGAACTGTGAAACGCGGGGACCGACTTCGGTCGTGCGGCGCGCCAGCGCGGTGTCGACGGTGCGATAAGCCGGATCCGTTGGGCCAGTCGCGAGTGCAGCAGCGGCGCACTCGGCGGCCGTGAAGCGCGCCTTGTAAACTGTCGCCGAACCAACGTTGGCGCCGCAAAACTGGCTGCGCAGACCGGCGGGCAGGTAAGGGTTGTTGAGGTTGATGGTGACCGTCGATCCAAACGAACCCGATGGGGCGATGATGGTGTTGACGGTGTTCTTCGAGAAGAGGGCGCGGGTGTAAACCTGCAAATTGTCCGAAATGTCATATTTGGCCTGGCCAAACATGTTGAACCGTTCAAATGGCGTCTGGAAGATGTTGTAGGGGTTGAAGTTGAACCGAGCATACAGGGCGCGGGCCGTGCCTGTTGCCGGATCAAGCTGAAGGTTGCCGTTGGGGACCGCCGGG
>JAYUUE010000131.1:0-4903 GCA_043754785.1 Polymorphobacter sp.
GTGGCGGCCGAGGCGAAGCAGGCGACGGGTCGGCCCATGGCGTGAAACACCTGCCGCAGATCGTCGATGCCGTGCGCATGGTCGGCGTGGTCGTGGGTCAGGAACACCGCGTCGAGATGGCTGACATGTGCGGACAGCAATTGTTCGCGCAGATCGGGCCCGGTATCGATGAGGATGGTCTTGCCAGCGTGTTCGACGAGCACCGAAACGCGTCGCCGCCGGTTGCGCGAATCGGTCGGGTCGCACGCGCCCCAATCCCCTGCCCCATCGGCGCCGCCGATGCGCGGCACGCCGCTCGAGGTGCCCGAACCGAGCATGGTGAGCTTCACGGGCGCCGGGCTTTGGCGAATAGATCGAAGAAGTTGCGCGTTGTTGTCTCGGCAAGATCGCTTAGGCTTTCGCCCCGCAGCTTGGCGAGGAACGCGGCAGTGTGCGCAACGAACGCCGGCTCGCAGGGCCTGCCGCGCATCGGGATGGGTGCCAGAAACGGCGAGTCTGTCTCTACCAACAGCCGGTCGGCGGGGATAGTTACCGCAGCAGCTTGCAGGTCGCGGGCGTTCTTGAACGTAACGATGCCGGAGATCGAAATATAGAAACCCAGCGCAAGTGCTTCATCGGCAAAGGCCTGGCTCGCAGTGAAGCAGTGAATGACGCCTCGCAGCACCCCCTCCCCCGACGCGCTGAGCAGCGCCAGCGTGTCCTCCTCGGCGCTGCGGGTGTGGACGATTATCGGCAGGCCGGTGGCGCGCGCCGCGGTGATGTGCGCGGCGAAACTGGTCTTTTGGCGGGCACGGTCGCTTTTGTCGTAGTAATAATCGAGGCCGGTTTCACCGATTCCGATGACGCGCCGGTGCGCAGCGGCGTCGACCAGAGTTGCCGTGTCGGTGTCGGGATGGAGATCGGCGTCATGCGGGTGGATTCCAACCGTTGCCCAGACGTCGGGCTCGGCATCGGCCTGGGCGATGACGGCGTCCCATTCGCTACGGCGCGTCGAAATTCCCAGGAAACCGCCGACACCGGCAGCGCGAGCCCGGGCCAATACGCCGACGACATCCTCGCGGACGCCCGAGTAGTTGAGGTGGCAGTGACTGTCGACGAGCGTCACAGGCTTTTGCCCATCCGCACCAGCGGCACCGGCACGCCGCCAGTGCTATCAAGGATTTGCTCGAGGCGTTCGAAGCCGGCGGCACGGTACAAGGGTTGCCCTGACAGCGTGGCCATCAGTTCGACGCGCGCAAAGCCGGCCCGGCGCGCAGCGTCCTCGCAACATGCCAGCACCGCCTTGCCAACGCCGCGCCGCACGAAATCGGGGTGGGTGTACATGGCGCGGATCCGCGCCGGCTCGGTCGCCGGGTCGAGCATCCGCGCGTCGCGGCCGGCGCTATGGTCCCCGCCATACAGGGTGGCGCGCCGGCTCCAGCCACCGCTGCCGGCCAGCTCGCCATCGAGTTCCGCCAGATAATAGCAGTCATCTTCGATCAATTGCGTGTCAAGGCCCATCACGGCCTTGCTAGCCTCGACTTCTGCGGGCGTCAGGAAAGATGATTGCAGCTCGGCAATAGCGCTCGTCATCATGGCCCGCAGCACCGGCAAGTCGGCATCGGTGGCCAGGCGCAAAACGAGCGCCACTACGCCGTCTGGCTCCAACGCGGGAAAACGCCCTGTGGTTCGGGCAGTTGTGTGTCTGTTGGCACAAACACGTCGAACGCATCGAAATCACGCGCGTGCATCGGCACGCCGAGTTGGTCCAGCAATCGCGCGGACGCTTCCGGGACGAACGGTTGCACCAGCAGCACAATCCGCCGCGTGGCATCAAGCGTCGAATGAAGCACGAGCGCCATGGCCTGCGTATCGGTCTTTGCGAGTTTCCACGGTGCATTATCTGCGAAATAGCCGTTGGCAGCGGCGACCATGGCCATCACCGCTTCAAGCGCGCGGTTGAGTTGCAACGCCGCCATCGCGCCGAAATAGGCACTCGTCAGCGTCCTGATACTTTCGGCCAGCGCCCCGGCGCCCTCGGTCGGACCGGCGCCGGGCATCGCACCCCCCAGGTTTTTCGCCACCATCGACAAGGCCCGCTGCGCCAGATTGCCGATGCCGTTCGCGAGATCGGCGTTCGTGCGCTCGATGATTGCCTCATCGCTGTAGCTGCCATCTTCGCCGAACGCGACATCGCGGAGCAGAAACCAGCGCAACCGATCGACGCCGAACCGATCGGCCATCGCCACTGGATCGACGACATTGCCGTCCGACTTTGACATCTTGACGCCGCGATTGAGCACAAAGCCATGGCCGAACACAGTTTTCGGGAGTGGCAATCCGGCTGACATCAGGAACGCCGGCCAGTAGATGGCGTGGAAGCGCACGACATCCTTGCCGATAATGTGCAGGTCGGCCGGCCACCATTTGCCGTCAAAACCCCCAGCGCCGGTCAGGTAATTGGCGAGCGCATCGACCCAGACATACATGACATGGCCTGGGCTGCCGGGCACCGGCACCCCCCAGTCGAAGCTGGTACGCGACATCGACAAATCCGAAAGTCCGCCAGTAACAAAGGCACGCATTTCGTTGAAACGGCTTATCGGTTGCACGAAATCGGGTTGTGCAGCGTAAAGGTCGAGCAAGGGTTGCACATAGGCCGAGAGCTTGAAGAACCAGCTTTCCTCGACGGTCCATTCGACGGTCGTACCTTGCGGGCTGAGCTTGACCGCCTCGCCAGTGGCATCTTCGCCAGCGATCAATTCGGCTTCGTCGTAATAGGCTTCGTCACGCACCGAATACCATCCTTCGTAGCGACCGAGATACAGGTCGCCCTTGTCGGCCATGCGCTGCCACAAGCCTTTGCACAGCGCCTTGTGGTCGTCATCTGTGGTGCGGATGAAGCGATCGAAGCTGATGCCCAATTGCCGATCGAGATCGATGAACGGCTGCGATGTGGCATCGACATAGGCGCGCGGTTCGACGCCTGCCGCGCGCGCCGCCTGAGCGATTTTGAGGCCATGTTCGTCGGTGCCGGTCAGGAAGCGCACGTCGAAACCATCAAGCCGTTTGAAGCGTGCGATGGCATCGCTGGCGATGGCTTCATAGGCATGGCCCATGTGCGGCCGGCCGTTGGGGTAAGCAATGGCAGTGGTAAGGTAGAAGCGTGGTTTCATGGGGCGGGAATGCGGGAGTTTGCGCGCGTAGGCAACACCCTTCAATTGGCGTCAGCGAGCGCCGCAACCTTCACCGCCAGATCGAACGCCACCGACTGCGGGTCAAGCGACAATGCCACCGCGCCGCCGGCAAGCTGGGCTGCGGCCTCCCAATCCGCCAAGGTGCGTGCCAGCGCCACGCCGGAACGGGTGCGCGCCGCATGTGCCAGCATGGCGGGCGCCAGTTCCAGAAACGCCTCGTAACGCGCCGTGTTGCCTTTGCCGGCCAGCGAACGCGCCAGCGCCATGGCCTTGGCGGGAGCCGCATCCTTTGTAGTGACCGCCAGCCCTGCAAGTTGTTCTTCCAACTCTGCGACGCCGCTTTCGGCGAAGCGCAGCGCCCGCCCCGGCGCACCTTTGGCAATGCGCACCAGCGTGGCGCGATCATCGTCGTCAAGGTCGGAGGCGGCGCGTGCGAGCACATTATCAACCGCAGCGTCGGGCAGCCTATTGAACCGCAACGTGCGGCAACGCGAGCGGATCGTCGGCAACAAGCGCCCGGGGGTATGGCTGATCAGGAAGAACAGAGTTTGTTGCGGTGGCTCCTCAAGCGATTTCAACAAGGCGTTGGCCGATTGAATGTTCATCTCGTCGGCGCTGTCAACGATGACCACGCGCCAGTCGGCGATCGAAGGCGTCTGGCGGAACAAGGGCTGCAAAGCGCGGACCTCGTCGATGCGTATCACGGCGCGCAATTTGCCCTTGTCGTCTTCGGTGCGCACCAGCCGGCGAAAGTCGGGATGGCTGCCGGCGATGATCAGTGACTGCGCCGCAGTGTCGGCCGCGGCGTCGAAAGCGTCGCCGGCCGGTTTGCCAGCCAACAGCCAGACGGCTGCCTGTTCGGCAAACATCGCCTTGCCGACCCCCTGCGGCCCGGTGAGCAGCCAGCCGTGGTGCGGGCGGTCGCCGGCAAACGCCGCCTTGAAGGCGGCGATCTGGTGGTCATGGCCGATTATCGCCACACGGTCGCCAATATCTGTTGGGCGAGGGCGTCGGCCGATTGGTTAGCATCGAAACCATGGCAGCGCGCCGGTTCGGCAATGGCAAGATGATTGAAAAAGCCGGCAACGCGGGCGTGAAAAGCGGCTGAATGCGCTTCGAATCGAGCTTCCGAATCGATATTGTGGCTGCCAACGCGAGCGGCCGCACGGCGCAAGCCTAAAGTCGCGTCGATCATCATGACGATGGTCGTGTCAGGCCAGAGATTGTTGGTGACTTGGCCATGGAGCGCGCAGAGTTCGGCATCGACGAGGCCCTTGCCGGCCCCTTGATAGGCGCGGGTGGAATCGACATATCGATCGCAAATAACCCATTCGCCGCGGTCCAGCGCCGGGCGGACAACGCGGGCGACATGATCGGCGCGGGCGGCGTTGACGAGACACGCCTCAGCCCAGGGCGTCCAGCGGTCGGGATCGCCGGTAACGAGGAGCTGCCGGACCGCTTCGGCGCCTTCGGTGCCGCCAGGTTCTCGCGTGAGCACAACGCTTTGGTTGCGGGTTTGAAGGGCGTTTGCCAGCAACCGCGCCTGGGTGGATTTGCCGCTGCCTTCGCCGCCTTCGAAGCTGATGAAGCGGCCGGCCATCAAAGTCCGACGAGCGACTTCAGCCACAGCCATGCGGACAGGAAGGTGCCGGCCTTTTCGACCGCGGCCCCTGCAACCAGCGGCAGGCGTGTGTCGGGATTGCCCGCTACTGTCACCAGCAGCTCAC
>JAYUUE010000132.1:0-1667 GCA_043754785.1 Polymorphobacter sp.
CTGGCGCTGCTCGGGCCATCGGGTTCCGGCAAGACCACTTTGCTGCGCGTGCTCGCCGGCCTCGAATTCCCCGACAGCGGCAGCATCGCCATCGCCGGACAGGATATGGCCGGCACCGGCGCGCGTGATCGCCGGGTGGGGTTCGTTTTCCAGCATTACGCGCTGTTCCGCCACATGTGCGTTGCCGACAACATCGGCTTCGGCCTGACGGTGCGGCCGCGTGCCAGCCGGCCGGCGGCGGCGGAAATCGCCCGCCGCGTCGCCGAATTGCTCGATCTGGTGCAGCTGTCGCACCTCGGCGATCGTTACCCGGCGCAGCTTTCGGGGGGCCAGCGGCAGCGGGTGGCACTGGCGCGCGCGCTGGCGGTAGAACCGCGCATCCTGCTCCTCGATGAGCCGTTCGGCGCGCTCGATGCCAAGGTGCGCAAGGACCTGCGCCGCTGGCTGCGCGATGTCCATGACCGCATGGGGTTGACGTCGGTGTTCGTCACCCATGATCAGGAGGAAGCGCTCGATCTTGCTGACCGGGTGGTGGTGATGAACGAAGGCGCCATCGAACAGATCGACACGCCGGAAAATATCTGGAACCGCCCGGCGACGGCGTTCGTCTGCGATTTTCTTGGGCAAGCCAACCGTATCGCCTGCACGGCACGCGGCGGCGGCATCGATGTCGGCGGCGTGATGTTGCCCAATGCCGCGCCGGCGATCGCCGATGGCGCGGCAACGGGGTTCATCCGCCCGCATGAATTCGGGCTGGGGGTGGCGGGCGCCGCCGGGTTGCCGGTGACACTGCGGCGGCTTCAACGTACCGGCGCGGCGGCGGCGCTGGAAACGGCGATGGCCGACGGCACGATCATCGAGGCCAGCATTACCGACCCACCGGCTGGGATCGCGCCGGGCGCCGCGCTGGTGCTGGTGCCGAGCGCGGTGCGGGCATATCCGGCGTGATCTAATTCCTCCCCCTCACGGGGGAGGCGACTCGCGCGTCTTCGCGCGGCGGGTGGGGGTCCACACGTTCCGACACGTATGAACCCCTAGGTCCGGCCAAGAGGCCGTCTCTCGACCTCCCCCGTGAAGGGCGAGGACTATAATTTCCTTATTTCTTCTCGCGCCGCAGCTTCACCACCCCGCCATCCGGCGCCTTCAAAAACGCCGCGCCAGTTGCATCAAAGCTCACCGTCCGCGCCGCTTCCAGCGCTTGCAGCACCTTGCGCTCGGTCTCCATCTTGGCCGGCTCGCACATCATCATCGTTCCGGCCAGCGGGCCCAATTTGATCGCCGAACCCTTTTGCTCCCAACCGCCCCTGAACCGATTGCAGCCGCCGCTGCCGAAGACGACGCTGGTGTTGTGGTCGCCCGGTTCAAACGTGATGTCCGCACGGACACCAGCGGGAACCCCGGCGCCGTTTACGTCCTCGAACAGCCACGGCCCGCCTTCCAGGCTCCCACCGAGGGCCGGACGTTCGGTCTTGGCCAGGGTCGCCTCCTTTGCACAGCCCGATAGCGCCAACAGGGCGAACCCCAACATTGCTGCGCGCATCATTTCTCGTCGCTCCTAGTGCACAAGATATCGGCCAGATAAACCCGCGTCCCGACCGTCTGCAACTGCCAATAGCGGATGGTGCGATAGCCGGCGCGGCGGCACAGATCCTCGGCGGTGTCGTGCG
>JAYUUE010000133.1:0-4892 GCA_043754785.1 Polymorphobacter sp.
GTCAAGCTCCTTGGCGAGATACTGGCGCTCGAATTCCTTGTTTTCGCCTACATAGCTGGCGATCATTTTTGAAATCTGGCGCGTCTCCAATAATAGCCCCAACCCGAAGCCATCGACCCCGGCGTTGTTCGAAATGCAGGTCAGCCCTTTCACGCCATCGGCTTTCAACGCGGCAATCAGCTTTTCGGGGATACCGCACAGGCCAAAGCCGCCCGACATGATCGTCATGCCATCAAAGGTCACACCGGCGAGCGCGGCGGCGGCATCGGGATAGAGTTTTTTGGACATCGATGGGCCTCTCGGGAAAGCCCCCGCGAACTAGCGCGTCCGGTGCGGCGGGTCTAGTCGCTGCGCCGCAGCAACCTGCCAATGGCGGCGCCTATGGTGCCTGTGACAATCGACGCCGCCGTGCCGAACAACAGCAGGCTGAACGGCACATCGACGAGCGCCGCCGATGAAGGTATCACCCCAGCTGCCACCGGCCATGCGGGCGTAAAGCCAGCCGGCGATGGCCGAAAATGCCATGCCGCCGATTGCAAAGCCGGGATCCTGCAACATGCGGACGACATGGCCGGCGACGACCAGCGCAACTTGTAGGCCGACGCCGACGAGCGTGGCGATAATGAGCGTTTTGAATCGCATGTGAGCTTCCCCCCCCAGCGATGATGCGCTTAATCGACCGAGCCGGCAAAGCCATCCCGCAATTCGCGCTTCAGCACCTTGCCGATGTGGCTGCGCGGCAGTTCATCCACCAGCACCAGTGCCGCCAGTCGCTGGGTCTTGCCAAGGCCGGCATTGGTCCGCGCCTTCAAATCCTCGCCATCGGCGCCGGGTGCGACCACGAACGCCACCGGCGTTTCGCCCCAGCGGTCGGATGGCATGGCGACAACCGCCGCCTCGTGCACGCCGGGCAGCGCAGTGATAACCGCCTCGATGTCGCTTGGGTAGATGTTGAAGCCGCCCGAGATGATCATGTCTTTGGCACGGTCCATCAGCGTCAGAAAACCGTCGTCATCGATGCGGCCGATATCACCGGTGCGAAGCCACAGCGAGCCATCTGGGGCGGTCCAATAGGCCTTTGCCGTCAGGTCCGGCCGGTTCTTGTAGCCATTCATCGTGGCCGGCGACTGGCCGACGATCTCGCCCGGCGTTCCCGGCGGCACATCGTTGCCGTCCTCGTCGATGATCCGCACCGCATGGCCCTCGCTGGCGCGGCCGACGGTGTGCAGCTTGTCGGGGTGCAGATGCGCCGGAAAGACGAAGCTGACGCCGCCTTCGGTCATGCCGAAGAACTCGACCAGCCCGCCGGGCATCCGGCGCAATACTTCGGCTTTCAATTCGCCGGGGAATGGCGCCGAGGTGCAAAATTTCATCACGAACGACAATTTGTGATCGTCGAACGCCGGGTCGGCAAGCAACCGGCGATATTGCACCGGCACCAGCATGGTGTGGGTGGCAGCATAGTTTTGCGCCAGTTTCAGCCATTCGCTGCTGTTGAACTTGGGTTGCAGCACCACCGTTCCGCCCCACGCGAGCGTCGGCAGGAACGACACCAACGTTGTGTTCGAATACAGCGGTGTCGAGAGCAGCGTGATACTGTCCTCGCCATAGCCGAGCGCCTTGGCGCCGGTAATGTGCAGCGACCGCATCGCCGCCGACTGGATGATGCCTTTCGGCGTGCCGGTGGTGCCCGACGAATAGATAATGTTGAAAGCGCTGTCGGGCTCGAGCGGCGCCAGCGGCGGCAGTTCGGCGGTCGGGTCGATCCAGGCGTCGAGATTGTCGAGCTGGACGATTGCCACCGTGCCGAGCGCAGCGGCGAAATCGGCGCGGGCGGCGGCATCGGTGAACACCAGCCGCGCCCCCGAATCGTGGACCATCGCGGCGATCTGTTCGGCGGTGGAGGACGGCGCCAGCGGCGCGATGGTGGCACGCAGGCGCAGCACCGCGGCCCAGAGCACGGCATAGTCGACGGAGGACGCCGCCACTGCGCCGACAACATCGCCGGGGCCGGTGCCGAGCTTGGCGAGTGTGGCGGCCACGGCGCCGACGCGCGCGCTGAATTGGCCCCAATCAACGCGTTCGGCACCGCAAATCACCGCCGGATGATCGGGGCGCGCTATGGAATGGGCGGAAATGGCGGCAGGGAAATCGAAACAGGTCATGCCGCCACGGTGCCGCCGCGCAGCGGGCATGTCCAGCCATCACCTGTGTCAGGCCTCAGCCGATCAGCAACTTGGCATCCTGATAAAACAGCCGCCAGTTGTCGGCGTTGTTGATCTTGTCGGCATCGGGCAGCCCGGCGAGGCGATCATGGCTGGAGGTAGGGAAGACGCCCAGATCATAGGCGATGTCCTGGGTGGTGAATTGCGCATGGGTCACTTCATGCAGCATGATGCCCTTGAGAATTAGCGGGTGCATGAGAAAGGCTTTTCGCGCGATCCTGATGACTTCATTGTTATAGTCGGTCCAACCGAACGAGCAGAATTGCTTGACCTGCTTGTCGCGCAACAGCCCCCAATCGACGCCGCTGACATCCCATTCCCAACGCCCGATATCCTCACCGGTAAAATGGCGGCGGATTTTTTCCAGATTGGTCTCGAAACGCGGCACGCGATTGGGGTCGCCGCTGGTGCTATAACGGTCGCGCAGCCCCACCATCTCGGCATGATGCGGGTGAGCGGCAGCCAGCGCCGCCTGGATGGCCGCCACATCAGCCTTCAGCGCGTCAATCGCGCGGACGAGAATATTGGCGCGTTGCAGTTCGGACATGCGGGCCCCCTTCGCCGATTGCGACCAGATCAGGGGCGCAACAAACTGCTGTCACGCGGTCATTGCTCAGGCGGCAGCATCAACCTTGGCGGGCACAGCCGTGTCGACCAGCGAGTCACCGGGCACAAGTGTCGTCAAGGCACGGCTGTGAAAGGCTCGCTGCGCCTCCAGCCGCGACCGGTGCTCAGGGTCAGCAGTCGCACGCTCGATGGCCAGCCCGAGAGCGGCGATCACATCACGATGAAAGGCGGCGGTGCGATAGACCCGGCGTTCCAGCCACGACGGCAGCAGCTTGACGATCGGATAGGCAATCACCGCGATGGTGGAGAGGGTGAAGAAAATCATCAGGCCATTGATGATCAGAGTGCCGGACATGGGTTTCCTTTGGGTGCAATTGTTGCCAACCGTCTAGCAGGCCGAGCGGAAATGGTGACGGCGCGTTATGACGCGGGGGGTCCCGGGGTTGAGCGATACTCCCCTCCCTTTGCAGAGAGCAAGTCAGGCTGCAAGACCGTCAGCGCGCCACCGTCCACTTGCCCGCTTCCTGGGTTTCGGCAATGCGGGCGGCGCGATCATACAGGCACAACATCACCGCGCGGGCGCCCTTCATGTGCTTTGGGCGCCAGGTGCCGGTAACGAGCATGGCGGTCTTGCCAGCGGCATCGCTGAATAGCAGCGGTGCGCCGAGCGTCTTGGGATTGCGCAAGTCCGAAGCCTTGCGGCATGCCATCTTGGCGTCGGCCTCGCCCTGCGCCATCGCGGCGGGAGTGGACGCCGCCGCCGGAACGGCGACCAGCAGGGCAACAGCGAGAAAAAGGCGCATCATCGGCTAAAGATAGCAAAAGGGCGACCGCACCCATGGCACAGCCGCCCTTTCGTGTCGCTTAAAGGTTCTACAGAGCGGTGATATTCACCGCTGCCTGCTTGCCGCGGCGATCTTCTTCGAGCTCGAACGAGACGCGCTGGCCTTCGTTGAGGTTGGACATGCCGGCGCGTTCGACGGCCGAGATGTGAACGAAAGCGTCGGGGCCACCGTCTTCACGCTGGATGAAGCCGAAGCCCTTCTGGCCGTTGAAGAACTTCACCGTGCCATCGACGCGCTGACCATTGGTCATCGGGGCGGCGTCACGATCGCGCCCGCCGCCGGCGGGAGCGCGCTGCGGACGATCACCACGATCGCCAAAGCCGCCAGCGTCACGGTCACGCGGCGGCGCGCGATCGGTGACTGGAAGCGCTTCACCATCGATTACGATGTCGGTCGCCGAAACGCGGCCATTGCGTTCGGTGAGCGTGAACTCCATCGGCTGACCATCGGCAAGCCCGGTCAGGCCAGCGGCTTCGACTGCCGAAATGTGAACGAAAACATCTTCGCCGCCATCATCGCGCACAACAAAGCCAAAGCCCTTTTGGCCGTTGAAGAATTTAACGACGCCCTTGGCCGTGCCCAGGTTGACGCCAGGACCCATGTCGCGCGGCGGACGCGGGCCACCAAAGCCACCGCCGCCGGGACGACCGCCAAAGCCGCCGCCGCCACCGCCGCCGGCACCGCCGCCGAACCGATTGCCGCCACCACCGCCGAAGCGATCACCGCCGCCGGCATAACCGCCGCCGCCTCCGCCAAAACGATCCCCACCGCCGCCGCCGTAGCCGCCGCTGTTGCCGCCTTCAAACTGGTCGAACCCGCGCTCGCGCTTGTCGAAACCACCACCACGCCCGGAACCACGTCCGCGTCGATCAAAGCTCATTTTCTGTCCAAGTCTTCCATAGTCAGTGTAGATGGTGCCCGTCGGCGGCGATGCGGTGTTTTACAATAAATGCGTCGTTACCGAAAATGCTCCGACTCCCGGTTACAGGAAAATCGCCGAGTCGGCGATAGCTAATCCACACGGGTCCGAGTGATCGTTTGATGCGCGGCCCACGCCGGCCAAGCTCCGCGCATCACACCTAACCTCGCCGCGTTACCGCGCTGGCAATACCGCCCGCTATCAGTGCAGCCGCGACAGCGGCGAGGCCATAAGCGAGGCTGTGATCCTGCGCCATGACATAAATCCAGCGCTCGAATCCCGATTTGCCGATGACGATCGGCGTCGTCGAGCTGGCGATGACACGCCCCTTGCGGA
>JAYUUE010000134.1:0-4885 GCA_043754785.1 Polymorphobacter sp.
CGCCATCAACGATTTGGGCACGCCGTGCGTGCTGAAAACGCGGCGCTTCGGCTATGACGGCAAGGGGCAGGCGCGGATCCAAAGCCTTGCCGACGCCGATGCCGCCTGGGCCGGGTTGAATGGCCAGCCGGCAATCCTTGAAGCGTGGGTGACGTTCAGCCACGAGTTTTCGGTTATTCTGGCGCGCGGCGCCGATGGCGAGATCGTGAGCTGGCCAGTGCCGCACAACAGCCATGTCGCCGGCATCCTCGATACCAGCCGGGTGCCGGCGCCCGCCGCAATTGCGGCTTTGGCCGACGAAGCGACGGCGCTGGCGTGCCGGGTAGCCGATGCGTTGCAGCATGTCGGGGTTTTGACGCTGGAGTTTTTTGCCACACCCGAAGGCCCGCGTTTCAACGAAATGGCGCCGCGTGTCCATAACAGCGGTCACTGGACCATCGAGGGGGCGCGCGCGTCGCAGTTCGAAAACCATATTCGCGCCGTATGCGGCGTGCCGTTGGGGTCGACTGAGATGACGGCGCCCGAGGTCGTGATGAAGAATCTGCTCGGCGACGATGTCCACGACTGGCATCATATTCTGGCCGACCGCCGGGCGCATCTGCACCTGTACGGCAAAAGCGCGGTCAAGCCCGGCCGCAAGATGGGCCATGTGACGTGGCTTTAGCTCAGGCCGATCCGAAGGCGCTGGAACGGCGCGCACTGCTGTTCCTGTTCGTCACCGTTCTGATCGATTCCATCGGCTTCGGCATCGTCATCCCGGTATTTCCCGGCCTTATCAACCAGTTGACTGGGCGCAACCTTGCGGGTGCGGCGCAGATCGCCGGCTGGATCAGCTTTCTTTATGCCAGCGTGCAGTTCGTTTGCGGGCCGATCATTGGAGGCCTGTCGGATCGGTTTGGCCGTCGGCCGGTGCTGCTCGCCAGCCTGACGGCCTTTGGTGCCGAGTATCTGATCATGGCGTTCGCGCCGAACCTGTGGTGGCTGGTGGCGACGCGGGTGGTCGCCGGCATCACGGGCGCGAGCTTTCCCACCGCCTATGCCTATATCGCCGATATTTCGGTTCCGGAGCGGCGCAGTGCCAATTTTGGAGTTATCGGCATGGCGTTCGGTTTTGGCTTCATCATCGGCCCGGCGCTGGGCGGCATTGTCGCGCAATTCGGCGACCGGGTGCCGTTTATGCTTGCCGCCGGGTTGGCGTTTCCCAACGCCGCCTATGGATGGCTGGTGCTGCCCGAAAGTCTTGCCCTCGCCAATCGCCGGCCGTTTGACCTGCGCCGCGCCAATCCGGTGGGGGCGCTATCGCGGCTGCGGTCGGCGCATCCGCGAGTATTGTCGCTGGCGGTGACGGTGTTCCTGTGGTCGATGAGCTATCAGTCGCTGTATTCGGTATGGAGCTTTTTCGGGCTGGAACGCTTTGGCTGGACGCCGGCGCAGGTTGGCTGGAGCCTGGCGGCGGTGGGCGTAACGGGGGCGCTGGTGCAAGGGGTGCTCAGCCGGCGGATCATCCCGCGCTATGGCCAGCGCAACATCATCATCGCCGGTGCGGTGTCCGGGATGGCGGGTTATACCATTTATGCGTTCGCCTGGTCGGGATGGGTGCTGTATGCCGGCATCGCGGTCGCGGCGTTGCAGGGGCTGGTGTTCCCGTGTTTGCAAGGGCTGATGTCGGCCGATGTGGCGCCGAGTGAGCAGGGCGAATTGCAGGGCGCGGTGACTAGCATCCAGGCGCTGGCATCGATCATGGGACCGCCGCTGATGACATCGACCTTCGCCTGGTTTTCCGGTGGTAACGCGGAGGTGTATTTTCCCGGCGCGCCATTCCTGCTGTCCACGGCCTTCGCTGCGGCGGCGCTGGTGATGTTTTTTCAGGCGATGGCGCGCGAGGTAGAGGCGAAAGCTGTGGCCATTGCACCTTGACCAAAGCGGCCCCTGCCATTATGCACCGCCACAACCGGCAATCGTGCCGGTAACCACATGCAGGGGCAACCCATCCGGTGTCGGCGTAAAGCCGAACATCTCCTGCAGCGGACCAACCGGATAGAGGAGAGAGATTATGGCGGCACCTGTCGTCTAGATGGCGCAGCTTTTGGAAGCCGGCGCCCATTTCGGCCACCAGACGCACCGGTGGAACCCGAAAATGAAGCCTTACATCTTCGGTGATCGCAATGGCGTTCACATCATCGATCTGTCGCAGAGCGTGCCGTTGTTCGCCCGGGCGCTCGATTTCGTGCGCGGTACCGTTCAGTCAGGCGGCAAGGTGCTGTTAGTCGGCACCAAGCGCCAGGCTCAGGACCCGATTGCCGAAGCGGCGCGCCGGTCCGGCCAACATTATGTCAACCATCGCTGGCTCGGCGGCATGCTGACCAACTGGAAGACCATCAGCGGTTCGATCAAGAAGTTCAAGCAGCTTGAAGAACAGCTTGCCGGTGACACCGTCGGGCTGACCAAGAAAGAAATCCTCAAGCTGACGCGCCAGCGCGACAAGTTCGAGCTTTCATTGGGAGGTATCCGCGACATGGGCGGTTTGCCGGATGTGATCTTCATCATCGACGTCAACAAGGAAGAATTGGCCGTCAAGGAAGCCAATGTCCTTGGCATTCCGGTTGTCGCGATCCTTGACACGAACACCGATCCCTCGGGCATCGCCTTTCCGATCCCCGGCAATGACGACGCCAGCCGCGCCATCCTGCTGTATGTCAACGCCATCGCCGATACGGTGATTGAGGCCCGCCAGAGCCGTGCCGCCGACCGCGGTGTCGATCTGGGCGCGCAGGACGTGGCACCGGTCGAGTTTGCCATCGCCGAGCCTGAAGCCGTCGAAGCCGAACCAGCGACAATGCAAGCGGCGATCGATGCACCGGCGGAAGCGCCTGACGGGGCCACCGCCGCGGCCTGATCGGCGTTGCCGGCCCTGCGCCGGCAATTCTTTGCGAAATGCCCGGGCGCACCGATGGGGCGCCCGGGCATTTGCACAGATGATGTAACATTGGCCGTTTTGAACCGCAAGAAGGAGCCACGACATGGCCGAAATCACCGCACCGATGGTCAAGGACCTGCGCGACCGCACCGGCGCCGGCATGATGGATTGCAAGAAGGCGCTGAACGAAACCCAGGGTGACACCGAGGCTGCGGTCGACTGGTTGCGTACCAAGGGGCTTGCCGCCGCCGCCAAAAAGGCTGGGCGCACCGCCGCCGAAGGCCTTATCGGCGTGACTGTTGCCGGCAAGCGCGGTGCCATGGTCGAAGTCAATTCGGAAACCGATTTCGTCGCCAAGAACGAAACTTTCCAGAGTTTTGTTCGCACCGTTACCGAGATTGCCGCCGAGCTGGGCAGCGATGTGACGACGTTGCTTGCTGCGTCGTATCCGGAGAGCGATGGCAGCGTCCACGATAAGCTCACCCATAATGTCGCCACCATCGGCGAGCATCAATCACTGCGCCGCGCCTCGATCGTCGAAGTTGAGCAGGGCTTGGTGACGTCGTATGTTCACAACGCTACCGCGTCCGGGCTTGGCAAGATCGGGGTGCTCGTCGGCATTGAATCGTCAGCGCCGGCAGAGGTTCTGGAACCACTTGGCAAGCAGATCGCCATGCACATCGCCGCCGCCAACCCGCTGGCGCTCGATGAAACCGGGCTTGACCCGGCGCTGGTCGAGCGCGAGCGTGCCATCGCCCGCGAAAAGGCCGCAACCTCGGGCAAGCCGGCCGAAATCGTCGAAAAGATGATCGAAGGCGGCGTGCGCAAATATGCCCAGGAGAACTCGCTGATGACGCAGGTTTTCGTCATGGACGGCAAGACCAAGATTGTCGATGTGGTGGCGAATGCAGCCAAAGCGGCCGGTGTGCCGATCAGGATTGCATCGTTCGTGCGGTTGCAACTGGGTGAAGGTATCGAGCGCGAAGAAAAGGACTTTGCGGCGGAAGTCGCGGCGGCGGCGGGGATCTAGGCGCTGCAATCCTCTCCTCGCGGGGGAGGTGACACGCGCGTCTTCGCGCGGTGGGGGTCCATATGTGTCGTGACGTGTGGACACCCAGCCGGGTCGGCTAAGTGGTCGTCTGTCGCTTCTCCGTCAAGGGGGAGGACTAACGGCCCCTTCCCGTGTGCAATCGCACTGACTAGGGTGGGGCAATCGCTTCAGGAGTCGCGTTAACATCATGCCACGATCCGGCTTCAAGCGAATTTTGCTCAAACTCTCCGGCGAGGCCGCGATGGGGGATGAAGCGTTCGGCATCGATCCGGCGACCGTTGCGCGCGTCGCGGGCGAGGTAAAGGCAGCCAAGGATGCCGGCTATGAACTATGCCTGGTCATCGGCGGCGGCAACATTTTCCGCGGCATGGCTGGCGCTGCCAAGGGCATGGATCGGACGACAGCCGATTACATGGGGATGCTGGCGACGATCATGAACGCGCTGGCGATGCAGGACGCGCTCGAACAATTGGGTGTTGATACGCGGGTGCAGTCGGCGATCCCGATGGCGGCGGTGTGCGAACCCTATATTCGCCGGCGCGCCGAGCGTCACATCGAAAAGGGCCGGGTGGTGATCTTTGCCGCCGGCACCGGCAATCCGTTTTTCACCACCGATAGCGGCGCTGCGCTGCGTGCGGCCGAAATGAACTGCGATGCGCTGTTCAAGGGCACGTCGGTTGACGGCGTTTATGATGCCGACCCCAAGAAAGTACCGACGGCCAAGCGGTACGACAAGGTCAGCTATTCAACCGTGCTGGCGAATGATCTGAAGGTCATGGACGCATCGGCGGTGTCGCTGTGCCGTGACAATGACATTCCGATCGTGGTGTTCAACATTCGGGAGCCGGGCGCGCTGGCGGCGGTGTTGAACGGCACGGCGCGATCGACGACAGTGACGGGCGACAGCGAAGCAATGG
>JAYUUE010000135.1:0-4856 GCA_043754785.1 Polymorphobacter sp.
CCGTCGCTGTTTGGCGGCGCCAAGCTGGTGCTGATGCGCAAATGGGATGTGATGGAGGCGATGGCGCTGATCGAGCGCGAGCGCGTCACCGGCTGCGGCGGCGTGCCGACCATTGCCTGGCAGATCATCGAGCATCCCGAGCGTGGCAAGTTCGATTTGTCGAGCCTGGAGACAGTGAGTTACGGCGGCGCGCCCTCCGCCCCCGAACTGGTGCGGCAGATCAAGAAGGTCTTCGGCAAGGCGATGCCCGGCAATGGCTGGGGGATGACCGAAACCAGCGCCACCTTCACCAGCCATATCGGCGAGGATTACGAACTGCGCCCGGACAGCTGCGGTCCGGCGTGCGCGGTGTGCGACCTGGAGGTGCGTGACCCTGATGGCGCGCCGCTGCCGGTGGGGATTGTGGGGGAGCTGTATGGCTTTGGTCCCAACGTCGTGAAGGAATATTGGAACAAGCCTGAAGCCAGCGCGGCGACCTTCATCGATGGCTGGGTGCGGACCGGCGATCTGGCGCGACTCGATGAAGAAGGCTTTTGCTTCATCATCGACCGCGCCAAGGACATGCTGATCCGCGGCGGCGAGAATATCTACTGCGTCGAGGTCGAAAATGCGCTGTACGAACATCCAGCGGTAATGGATGCAGCGTTGGTCGGGCGGCCGCACAAGACGCTGGGCGAGGAGCCGTTTGCGTTCGTGACGCTGAAATCCGGGATGAGCGCGACCGAGGATGAGTTGCGCAGTTTCGTCGCGGCGCGGCTGGCGGCATTCAAGGTGCCGGTAGCAGTCGTGTTCAGCCACGAGCCGCTGGTGCGCAACGCCAACGGCAAGATTTTGAAGACGGAATTGAAGAAGCTGGTGGGGTGAAGGGCCTCCGGCGGGCAGGGCCTCAGGCGCTGCAGCCATTTTGAAGCGGGCGATTGCTATTGATCTGGTGCGGAAGGCTCTGCTGCCAGCCCCTGCGACAAGTTCGGCTTTGAACAAATGCTGCGAACCGCGTAGCTGCGCTCCATGGAAAAACAGCGGAAAACGGCAATCGTCATCGGATCCGGCATCGGCGGCATCGCCTGTGCAATGCGGTTGCAGAGCCTCGGGTTCAATACGCGCATCGTCGAGGCGCTCGATGCGCCCGGGGGCCGGGCCTATGTGCGGCGGGCCGAGGGCTTTGTCTTCGACATGGGGCCGACGGTGCTGACGGTGCCGCATCTGATCGAGGAGCTTTTCAGCCTCGAGCAGGACCATGCGATGCTCGGCGAGCCGGATTTTCCGGCTGCTGTGCTGGGCGATGACAAGCGGATTTTGAGCGGGATCAGCGGCGGCCCGAACACCAGCCGCTACGTCGAGATCATTCCCATATTGCCGTTTTACCGTATCTATTTCGATGACGGGACGTTTTTTGATTATGACGCCGACCCGGTGCGGGTCCGCGAACAGATCGCGGTGCTCGCGCCCGAAGATCTGGAGGGGTATGAGCGCTTTCACGAGGCGGCGCGGGCAATCTTCAACCGCGGGTTTCTCGAACTTGGCTACACCTATTTCGGCAATGTCGGCCAGATGCTCGGCGTCGTGCCCGATTTGTTGAAGCTGGGCGCCGTGCAGCCGTTGTTTTCGCTGATCAAGAAATATTTCAAGTCCGACAAGATGCGCCAGGTGTTCAGCTTCGAACCGCTGCTGGTCGGCGGCAACCCGCTGAAGGTACCGGCGATCTACGCGATGATCCATTTCGTCGAAAAGACGTGGGGGATTCATTTTGCGCGTGGCGGCACCGGCGCGCTGGTTTCGGCGATGGTCAAGAAGCTGGAGGAGATGGGCGGGACGTTGCAGCTGAACGCCGAAGTCGCGTCGATTGATGTGGTCAAGCGCGGCGGCAAGCGCGTGGCGACGGGGGTGACGCTGAAATCGGGCGAGGTCATCGCCGCCGATGTGGTGGTGTCCAACGCCGATTACGCGACGACCTATATGCGGCTGATCGACAAGGCGCACCGGCGGATCAACCGCGACGTGCTCGTCAAGTTCCGCAAGCAGTCGATGTCGCTGATGGTAATCTATTTCGGTTACAAAAAAGCCGAGGGCGACCCGGATTTGCAGCATCACAACATCATCCTGGGGCCGCGATACGAGGAATTGCTGACCGATATTTTCGACCGCAAGATATTGGGGCCGGATTTTTCGCAATATCTGCATATCCCGACGCTGACCGATGCGAGCCTGGCGCCGGAGGGGCACCACGCCGCCTACACGTTGATCCCGGTGCCGAACAACCAGAGCGGGCTCGACTGGGGCAAGATCGGGCCGGGCTTTGCCGACACGGTGCTGACCTTCCTCGATGAACGCGGCTACATCCCCGGGTTGAAGGACCGCATTGTCTATCAAAGCTTCGTCACGCCCGATTACTTCGAGCAGACGCTGGGCTCCTATGTCGGCAACGGCTTCGGCGTCGAGCCAGTGCTGACCCAGACGGCGTTTTTCCGCCCGCACAACCGCAGCGAGGATGTGAGCAACCTGTATCTGGTTGGCCAAAGCACGCAGCCGGGGGGTGGGACGCCTTCGGTGATGATGTCCGCCAAGATGACGGTGCGCGAGATTGCCAAGGATTTCGGGATACCGGCGGCCGTGGTGAATGGCGTGCCGGTCGCCGCTTGAGGCAGGGCCTGTTGCAGCATGCCTTTCATCCGCGCTAATTCCACGCCATGAACCGCCCCGCCACTGCCGCCGACCCTGCCGAGCTGGTGGCGTTTCTGATTGCCAATCCGGGCGTTCAATTTCTCGATGTGCACTACACCAACCTTGCCGGGGTGCCGCGCGGCAAGCGGTTGCGCGCCCATGAATTTGCCGCCGCATTTGAGAATGGCCGGTTTTTGCCGGGATCGATTCTGGTGGTGGATATCACTGGGCTCGATGTCGAGGAATCGGGGATGGTGTGGGAGGATGGCGACGCCGACCGCATCGGCTGGCCGGTGCCGGGGACGCTGGCGCGGGCACCGTGGCTGGGGGCGGATTCGGCCGATGTGATGCTGTCGATGCACGAGCTCGATGGGCGGGCGTGTGATCTCGATCCGCGGCAGGTGCTGCGCAATGTCGTCGCCCGCTTCAGCGCCGATGGGTTGACGCCGGTGGTGGCGTGCGAACTGGAGTTTTACCTGCTCGATGCGCGGCGGACGCGCGATGGCGGCATCCGGTTGCCACGCGGGTTCGATGGCCGGGTGCCGGGGCATCGCCAGGTTTATGGGCTTGATGGGGTCGATCTCGATGGCGATTATCTGCGCGATCTGTGGGCAGCGTGCGATGCGCTGGGGCTGCCGACGGGGGCGGCCATCGGCGAATATGCCGCCGGCCAATATGAGGTGACGCTGGCACACAAGCCCGATGCGCTGGCCGCCGCCGATGATGCGGTGCGCTTCAAGCGGGTGGCGAAGGGCGTCGCGGCGCGGCATGGCCGCACGGCGACGTTCATGGCCAAGCCGTTTGCCGAGGTTTCGGGGTCCGGGCTGCACATCCATGTTTCCGTGCTGGATGCGGGTGGGCGCAACATCTTTGCCAGCGACGCGCCCGGAGGATCGGCGGTGCTGGGCCACGCCATCGGCGGCTGTGCCAATCTGATGCCGGCCAGCATTGCGGTGTTTGCGCCCAATGCCAACAGTTACCGGCGCTTCAAGCGCAACAGCTATGCGCCGGTGCGCGCGGGGTGGGGGGTGAATAACCGCACCGTGCCGCTGCGCGTGCCGGTTGGGGCCCCTGAGGGGCGACATGTGGAACATCGACTCTCGGGCGCCGACGCCAATCCGTGGCTGGCGGTGGCGAGCGTACTGGCGGGGGTGCATCACGGGCTGACACACCGCATCGATCCGGGGCCGCCGGTGACGGGCGATGGCCAGACCACCGGCGAGCGGTTGCCGACCGATTGGGCACATGCACTGGCGCTGTTCGAAGGCTCGCGGTTGCTTGCCGATTATTGGGGGGGGCGTGCGGCGGAGATGTTCGCCACCGTCAAGCGGGTGGAGGCGGAGCGGTATAACGCCGTGGTGACGCCGCTGGATTATGATTGGGTGCTGCGATCGGCTTAGCATTTCCCTATCGGCGCCGGTTTGCGGTATGACGCAGCGTCTCCACCGAAAGCCGCACGCCGATGAAGTTTTTTGCCGACACCGCCGATACCGCCGATATCGCCGCGCTCGCCGCCACCGGCCTGCTGGATGGGGTGACGACCAACCCGTCGCTGATAGCCAAATCGGGGCGCAATTTCCTTGAAGTGATCCGCGAGATTGCGGCGCTGACCACCGGGCCGGTGTCGGCGGAAGTCGTGGCAGCCGATACGGCGGGAATGCTGCGCGAGGCGGACGTTCTCAGGAAACTCGGCTCCAATATCTGCATCAAGCTGCCGCTGACCATGGATGGGCTGACTGCGTGCAAGGCGCTTTCGGACGAGGGCGTGATGACCAATGTGACGTTGTGCTTTTCGGCAAACCAGGCGCTGCTGGCGGCCAAGGCCGGGGCATCGTTCATTTCGCCGTTCGTCGGCCGGCTCGATGATGTCGGTTTCGATGGCATGGCGCTGATCGAGGACATCAAGATGATCTATGACAATTATGCCTTTGATACCGAGATACTGGTGGCGAGCGTGCGGCACCCGGTGCACGTCTTGCAGGCGGCCAAGCTGGGGGCCGATGTGGCGACGATGCCGCCATCGGTCATCCGCGCGCTGGCCAACCACCCGCTGACCGACAAGGGGCTGGCGGCGTTCAATGCCGATTGGGCCAAAACCGGCCAGAGCATAATTTGAGGGCAGGGGCCTTCTTTCTGCTCCCTCCGCTCCGGCGCAGCCGAGAGTGGGGAGGGTCGGGGTGGGGGCTGTCGGGGGC
>JAYUUE010000136.1:0-4842 GCA_043754785.1 Polymorphobacter sp.
GATTTGAACGCCCCGGCATTGAAGGCTGAAATCAAGAAAAACCTTGAACTCGGCCGCGCCTTGGGTCTCACCGGCACGCCAAGCTATGTCGTCGGCAACCAGATCCTCTCGGGCGCTGTCGGCTATGACAAGCTCAAGGAAGCCGTTGCACTGGCGCGCAAGCCGGCACCCGAGACTATTTGATGAATCCGCAAGCGGATTTGGCCGGGTGAAACAGGACGAACCGCGCCTCGATGTGATCCTTACCCTGCGCCGCGCCGTTCAGGTGTTCCGGCTGGACTTCGCCGCTGTCGTCCTTGCCGGCGTCGTGCTGGTCACCCTCCCCGGCGCGCTCACCCGGCGGCTGCCCGACACCTTCGATTGGGGTACGTTCGCCACCACACTGCGCGGCGTCTGCGCGATGCTTTATGTGGCGCTGGTCAGCTGGGGCGTCGTCGCGCGCCTTGCCGGCGAGGCACTGCCGCCGCGCCGTTACCTCAGCGAAGGTCTGGCGCGCGCGGCGCCGGGGGTAAAGGTGGCGCTGCTCATCGGAGCGGCCGTCGTTATGGGCCTGACCGTCCAGCTGTTCGCCCGCCACGGCACCATTGCGGGCTGGCTGCTCAATTCGCTGCTGCTCACCGCCGGGTTGGTGGCGGTCACCACGCTCATGCCGGCAGTGCCGGCGGCGGTCGTCGAACGCCTTGGCCCCGTGGCGGCGTTGCGGCGGGCGGCGGCGCTGACGGCGGGCAACCGCGACCGGATCCTCGCCTTGGCGCTGCTCGTCGGGCTGACGCTGGCGCCATCGGCAGCGCTGATCGCCGGGATCACCGGGCCGGATGGCGCAAGGCCCAATGACGTTGGTCTTTGGCTGCGCTCGATCTTCGAACTCATCGCCTGGAGCCTTGCCGCAACGGTGCCGGCAGTGGTCTATGCACTGCTCCGCGAACCAACTCTGGAAACCCGATGACCGATGTTCTCAACCGCGATGATTTCCTGTCGTTCGACGGCACCCGCATCGGCTGGCACGAGTTGGGGACGGGGCGTCCCCTCATCCTCCTCCACGGACTGTTCAGCTCGGGCGAGATGAATTGGCGGCGTTATGGCGCCGCGGCCGAGATCGCCAGCGCCGGCTTTCGGGTCATCATGCCCGACTTTCGTGCGCACGGCGTCAGCGCGGCACCCCATGACGCCGCCGCCTATCCAATCGATGTGCTGGCGATAGATATCGAAGCGCTGGTGAAACACCTCGGCCTTCACGATTTCGACCTGGCCGGCTATTCGCTCGGCGCTCGCACCACCGCGCGCTTGTTGGTGCGCGGGATGACGCCTGGCAGGGTTATCCTGTCCGGCATGGGCCTCACCGGGCTGATCGGCGGCACGGACCGGGCGAACTGGTTCCTCGACGTCATCGCGAACGCCGACAGTTTCCAACCCGGCACGCCCGAACATGCCGCCGCCGTCTTCATGAAGGCCAATGCGGTCGATGGCGCCGCCGTCGCGCACGTGCTGCGCTCGCAGATCTCCACACCGATCGACGCCATCAAGGCGATCACCACCCGAACACTGGTATTGTGCGGCAAGAACGACAATGACAATGGCTCGGCGGCCGATATGGCGATGACCTTGCCCAACGCGGCACTGGTCGAAATCCCGGGCAACCACATGAGCGCGGTGACCAAACCCGATTTCGGAACCGCCATCGCCGCCTGGCTGCGACACGCATGACCGAATTTGCCGATTGGTCGCCAGAGCAGGCGCTGGCCAAACGCCGTATCGCCATCATCGTCAACGGCAAGTCGCGGCGCGGCCGTGCGCTCTTCAAAACGGCTTGCGACGGGCTGGAGGCGGCCGGCTTCACCCTCACCGCCGCCCATGCGCTGCGCAACCCGCGGCTGTTTGGGGCCACGCTCGACACGGTGATCCGCAATGGCAATGATGTCATCGCGGTCGGCGGCGGCGACGGCACGCTGGCGATGGCGGCGGGGAAAATGGCCGGCAAGCCGCTGTTGATGGCGGTGCTGCCGTTCGGCACCGCCAACAGCTTTGCGCGCACTTTGGGCATCGAACCCGAAGTCGGCGCGGCGGTCGCGGTCATCGCCAATGGCGATCTGGCCCGCGTCAATGTGGTGCAGGTCGGCGATACCCACTTCATCAACTCGGCGACGGTCGGCATCCCGGCGCGCATTGCCGAGGACATTCCGCCGGGGCTGAAACGCTGGTTCGGCCGCATCGGCTACCTCGCCTATGGCTGCTACAAATTCTTGGCGCTGACGCCGTTCACCGCGCGCATCGCCATCGATGGTCAACCCGACATCGTTGAAAAGGTGCTCGAAATCCGCATCGGCAACGGCGCCTTCATCGGCGGGCTGCGCGTCATCGATGGCGCCGACCCGGAAAGCCGCGACCTGGTCATCCAGCTGGTGCGCGGGCGCTATGCCGCCGCCCTTGCCGGCGTCTGGGCCGCCAACCTCGCCGGCTGGCGCCCGGCCCGCGGCCGCGTCCGCGAAATCCGCTCCCACGCCTTCACCTTGTCGTGCACGCCGGAACAGCCGCTATCGGTCGATGGCGAAACCGGCACACGGACTCCCGTGACCTTCACCGTCGATCCAAGATCGCTGCACATCATCGTGCCAAAGGGGTCGGACGCCGAAACACGCGCCGAATGCTGAATTCCATCCCCTCACGGGCGAGCAAAGACAGGCTAAAGCCCCGCCGCCGCCAGCATCGCCGAAGCGCCGCGTTCCGCATCATCGGAATGCGCCCGAAATAGCGCAAACAGCTCCCGTCCGGTACCCTCCGGCTGCGGCGGCGTCACCGCATCGGCGCGCCCCGACACATCATCCACCACCAAAAGCACACCGGTCACTGCGCACAGCCGCACCACATCCCCATCGCGCAACCGCGCCAATGCCCCTCCCGCCATCGCTTCAGGGCTCACATGGATCGCTGCCGGCACCTTGCCACTGGCGCCAGACATGCGCCCATCGGTCACCAAGGCCACCTTGAAACCCCGATCCTGCAACACCCCAAGGCTGGGCGTCAGCTTGTGCAGCTCGGGCATGCCATTGGCGCGCGGCCCCTGAAACCGCACCACGACCACCACATCACGGTCCAATTCCCCCGCCTTGAACGCCGTCAGCACGTCATTCTGGTCGGAAAATACCCGCACTGGTGCCTCGATCGTCCAGCGCTGCGGGTCGACGGCGCTGGTCTTGAACACCGCGCGCCCCAGATTGCCCGCCACCAGTCGCATCCCGCCATCGGCACCGAACGGCGTCGCCACCGGCGCCAGTACCGCCGGGTCACGGCTCAGCTGCGGCCCCGGGACCCATTGCACACCATCGGCGGTCTTTTCCGGCTCGCTCGTCCACTCGGAAAAGCTGCCGCCAATCGTTGCAATATCCGCATGCGCCAGCCCGGCCCCCAGCAATTCGCGAATGACAAACCCCATCCCACCCGCCGCCTGAAAGCCATTCACATCCGCCGATCCTCCCGGATAGACTCGCGCGATCAGCGGCACGACACTCGACAGCCGGTCGAAATCCTCCCAATCGATCGCAATTCCCGCCGCGCGCGCGATCGCCGGCAAGTGAATCGCGTGATTTGTCGAGCCGCCGGTGGCCAAAAGCCCGACGATGGCGTTCACAATCGCCTTCTCATCGACAAGTCGCCCCAGCGGCCGCGGGTCGTCGCCACCATTGCCCATCGCCGCCAACCGATGAATCGCCGCGCGGGTCAGCCCGCCCCGCAGCGCATTGCCCGGATTGACGAAGCTGGAACCCGGCAATTGCAGCCCCATCATCTCCAAAAGCATCTGGTTGGAGTTGGCGGTGCCGTAGAAAGTGCAAGTGCCCGGACTGTGATACGATGCCGCTTCAACATCGAGCAGCTCCGCCTTTGTGGCTTTTCCTTGCGCAAACAACTCCCGAACCCGCGCCTTTTCCTTATTGGGCAACCCTGATGGCATCGGCCCGGCCGGAACGAATACCGCTGGCAGATGGCCAAAGCGCAACGCGCCAATCAGCAGCCCCGGCACGATCTTGTCGCAAATGCCGAGCAGCGCCACACCCTCGAACATGGCATGGCTCAGCGCCACCGCCGTCGCCATTGCGATCGTGTCGCGGCTGCCCAATGACAAATCCATTCCTGGCTGGCCCTGCGTCACCCCATCGCACATCGCCGGCACCCCACCCGCGACCTGCGCCGTGGCGCCGACCTCGCGCGCGAACAGCTTGATCTGTTCGGGGTAACGCCCATAAGGCTGATGCGCGGAAAGCATGTCGTTATAGGCGGTGACGATGCCGATGTTCATCGCCGCTCCGCGCCGGATCGCCGGCTTGTCATCGCCCGACGCCGCAAACCCGTGCGCCAGGTTGCCGCACGACAGGGTCCCGCGCGCTGTCCCCGCCTCACCCTCGCGCGCAATAAAATCGAGATAGCGCCGCCGCGAGACCGCCGACCGTTCGACAATCCGCGCCGTGACCGCCGCGACCACAGGGTTCAGCATCTCGTCTCCCTTCCTGCATCGTCATTTCTGAGCGGTTGCCACGCCGGCCCATATGGCGATGATAGCAGCAACTGGTCCGGAAGTGGCCTGGATTCGGCCCGGGAAGGAACGGCGCATCACGCCCATTGCAGCAACGATCGAGGCGGCCGGAGGCGGATCGGCAATTCCCGCGACCCGCCCCGGCGCAGCCGGCGCCTGGGCATTGGCGGAGGCCGCGCGCGACCCTTACGTCATTCTCATCACCATCTACATCTTTGCGCCCTATTACGTCACCCGGGTCATCGGCGATCCGGTCGCCGGACAGACATTGGTCGCCGGCGCCAACAAATGGGGTGGATGGATCGTCATGGCGACGG
>JAYUUE010000137.1:0-4838 GCA_043754785.1 Polymorphobacter sp.
GGTGCCTGAGTGATGATTGTCAGGCCATTGTCCTTGGCGAGGTCTGCAAAGCTCTTGCCGGCATCGACGCCGTCCTCGATGCGGGCAACCAGGTCGGCGACAGCGGCATCGATGGCACGCGCCCGCAAGTCGGCTTCGATCGCCGGCCGAGCCTGCGCCAGCGTCTTGCCGGCAGCACCATTGGCCTCGGCGCGGACGACGTGCCAGCCATAGGCAGTCTTGATAGGGGCAGTGATGCCGCCAATCGGCACGGCGAAGGCGGCGGCGGCAACTTCAGGGCTGGTCGCCTTGCCAAAGCCCGCCTGGCTCTGTTCGCCCAGTGCGATGTCGGCGGCGCCAAAGTTGGCCAGACGCTCGGCGGCCTTGGCAAAGCCGTCTGGGGCGGCTGCAGCGACGATGGCTTTGGCCTTGGCTTCGTCAGGCACGACGACCTGTTGCAGCTTTCGGGTTGCAGCGGCGCCGTATTTGGCCGGGTCCTTGGCGAACGCGGCGGCTATTTCGGCGTCGGATGTCTTGACCCCGGCGGCGACAGTATCGTGGTCGATGAAGGCATAGCGAAAGCCGCGCCGCTCGGGAACGGTGAAGCGCAGCTTGTTTGCTGCATAATATTTGGCGACTTCGGCTTCTGTCGGCGGTGCGGTTGCAGCGATCGGCACCATGGCGACGGCGCCGCGGTGGGTATCGACCATCAACCGGGCATAGGGCTCTGCCATGCCGTTCGGCACCCCGAGCGCGCCGGTGACCGGGGTCAGCAGTTGCTTACGCAGGATATCGCTGCCGATACTGGTGCGCATGTCCCGGTCGGACATGCGCTGTTCGGCGATCACTCGGCGATAGGTCGCCTCATCGAATTTTCCACCTGATTGGAAGGCCGGGATGCCGGCGATGACGGCGCCGACAGCGCGGTCGGACGCCGTTAATCCCGATGTATGCGCGAATTCCTCCATCGCGGTCTGGCCGATCAATTGCCCGGCGACGGCGCCAACGCCGCCTTCGCGCGCTGCCTGCGCCTGGGTCAGCGCGGGATTTTGTTCGCGTGCGGTGCGGATGGCGCGATCAAACGCACTGGTCAGTTCGGGCTCGGTAATTGTCCGCTTGCCGACCTTGGCGACCGATCCCTGCGGCGCGCCGCCGCCCAGGGGATCGCTGCCAATGCCGGTGACAGCGAACATGACGAGCAACAGGCCCAGCATGACCAGCACCGGCCAGCTGGTGAGCCATTTGCGAATGAATGTGATCATGGCGTCAAGATACCGGCTTCTTTGACTGGAGGTGCCCGAAACCGGAGACCCGTGAAAGCGCGCGGTTGTAACGGCGGCTGCGCCTTGCCACAAGGCACGCTGTTTCGCAGGGGCAAGGTGGCGATGGGCAGATCATTGATTGTCGGCAACTGGAAGATGAATGGCAACATGGCGTCGCTGGCCGAGGTAGCGGCGATGGCGGCGGCGCGCGACGACTTGTGGGTGGCGCCGCCGTTCACGCTGGTCGGCGCGGCGGTCGCAGTTGGCGTCGGCCGAGTGTCGATCGGTGGGCAAGACTGTCATACGGCGACTTCGGGAGCGCATACCGGATGTGTTTCAGCAGCGATGCTGGCGGACTTGGGGGCGACTTTCGTCATCGTCGGCCACAGCGAGCGGCGCACCGACAATGGTGAGACCGACGCCGTGGTGCGCGCAAAGGCGTTGGCCGGGCTGGCTGCAGGCTTGCAAGTTATCGTTTGCGTGGGGGAAACCGGCGCCGAGCGTGATGCCGGGACAGTGGAAAGCGTTGTCGGCCGGCAGTTGGCAGGGTCATTGCCCGATGGCACCGAAGGATTGATCGTCGCCTATGAGCCGGTGTGGGCGATTGGCACCGGGCGCACGCCGACGCCGGCCGATGTGGCGGCGGCACACTGCTTTATCCGGGAGCAATTGCTGGAACGGTTTGGCGCCGCCGGGCAGAGCGTGCCGATCCTTTATGGTGGGTCGGTGAAGCCGGACAATGCGGCGCTGTTGTTGGGGCAGGCCGATGTGGGGGGTGCCCTGGTCGGCGGCGCGAGCCTGACCGCAGCGAGCCTGTTGGCGATTGCGGCAGCGGCCGGGTGAAAGCGCCAACCTTGCCCATTGCCCGGCGTATCGCTACATCGCCGCAACAGTCTGGCCTGAAAGTCTCCGTTCCGTGTCCACCTTCCTCCTCGTCGTCCATACACTGATCGCGCTCGCACTGGTCGCAGTCATTCTGTTGCAGCGTTCCGAAGGCGGCGGGTTGGGGATTGGCGGCGGTACGGGCGGCGGTCTGATGACGGCGCGCGGTGCGGCGAACCTGCTGACGCGCTCGACAACGGTGCTGGCTTCGCTGTTCATCGCCAGCTCGATTATCCTGGCCGTGCTTGCGGCAGGTGCAAACAAGGCCAAGCCGATCGATACCAGCCTGGCCAAGACCGCTGCACCCGCTTCGGCGCCGTTGATCCCGGGCAGTGGCCCGGTGCTGCCGACCGCCCCGGCACCCGGTAGTGCTGCGCCGCCTGGCGTCCCGCTCGCGCGTTGACGGAGCCAGCGCCTGCCAGCAAGCCGTCGCAGGCGCGGCAGCTGTTCGGCGGCGCCGCCGGCAATCTGGTTGAATGGTATGACTGGTATGCCTATTCGGCGTTCGCGCTGTATTTCGCGCCGGCGTTTTTCCCCAAGGGTGACGCGCTGGCGCAGGCGCTCAACACCGCAGCCATCTTTGCCGTCGGGTTCCTGATGCGGCCGATCGGCGGCTGGATATTGGGGATTTACGCCGACAAGCGCGGGCGCAAGGCGGCGCTGACGCTGTCGGTCGCGATGATGTGCACGGGCTCGCTGATCATCGCCGTTGCGCCCACCTATAATCAGGTCGGGCTGATGGCGCCGTTCATCCTGTTGTTCGCGCGGTTGGTGCAGGGGATATCGGTAGGCGGCGAGTATGGCACGTCGGCGACATTCATGAGCGAGGTCGCCGAGCCGAAGCGCCGCGGCTTCCTCGCCAGCTTTCAATATGTGACGTTGATCGGCGGGCAGTTGATCGCGCTGGGCCTGCTCGTGGTCATGCAGACGGTGCTGACCGAGGATCAGCTGTTCGCCTGGGGTTGGCGGGTGCCGTTTGCGGTTGGGGCGCTGTGTGCGGTGCTGGTGTTCGTGCTGCGCCGGCAGCTCGTGGAAACCGATGCGTTCAAGGCGGTGCCCGAGAAGCAGCATCACAGCCTGACCAGCCAGTTGTTGGCACATCCGCGCGCGTTGTTGACGGTGCTGGCGTTGACGGCGGGGGGCAGCCTCGCCTTTTATACCTACACGACATATATGCAGAAGTATCTGGTGCTGTCGGCGGGCTGGAGCAAGCCCGATGCGACGCGGGTGACGGCGCTGGCGCTGTTTTTTTACATGGCGATGCAGCCGTTGTTCGGTGCCTTGTCGGATCGGGTAGGGCGGCGACCGCTGCTGATTGGCTTTGGCTTGCTGGGGATGCTGATGACGGTGCCGGCGATGACGGCGATCGCGGCGGCAGATTCGCACCTGGAAGCCTTTGTGCTGATGATGGTGACGCTGACGGTGTTGAGCAGTTACACGGCGATTTCGGGGCTGGTGAAGGCCGAGATGTTCCCGGCCAATATCCGCGCGCTGGGGGTGGGACTGCCGTATGGTGTCGGCGTCGCGGTGTTCGGCGGATCGGCCGAATATGTCGCGCTGGCGTTCAAATCGGCCGGTAATGAGGCGGGGTTCTTCTGGTATGTGGCGATCATGTGCGGCGTGGCGCTGGTGGCGGCGCTGTCGCTGCCTGATACGCGGAGTACTTCGATGATCGACGAACCGGGCAAACGGTAGAAGCCGCTGCTTGACACGTCCCGCCTGGTGGCGTGACGTGCGGACAATGATCCACCGCTGGCCCCTTTGCATCGCCGGACTGGGGCTGCTCGCGCTTGGCGGCTGCGGCGGGGGCGGCGGTGTGGTATCGACAGCGACACCGGCCGCCACGCCAACGCCGGTCACGCCGCCGATAACCCCGGTGACGACAAACTTCGATACCGCTGAATATCGGCGCTCCAACGCGGCGGTGGCGGCGCAGGCGATCGCCGCGTGGCAAGCGGGGGCGAGCGGGGCGGGGGTGACAGTCGCGGTCATCGACAGCGGCGTCAATACGGCGAGCAGCGAGTTCGCCGGGCGGATTTCGCCATCCAGCCGCGATCTGGCGGGGTCGCGCGGCTTTGGCGATGAGGACGGCCATGGCACCGAAGTGTCGGCGCTATTGCTGGCGGCGCGCGACGGGCTGAACATTCAAGGCGTCGCCTATGGCGCGACGCTGTTGGTGTTGCGCGCCGACAGGCCAGGCAGCTGTGCCGAAACCAAGGGCTGCGGTTTCGATTCGTCGGTGATTGCGGCAGGGTTCGATGTCGCTGCATCGGCGCAGGCGCGGGTCGTCAACCTGTCATTGGGCGGTGGCAGCGCGCCGTTATCGCTGCGCGCGGCGGCGGCGCGGGCGAGTGCGGCGGGGGCCGTCATCGTGCTGTCGGCGGGCAATGATGGCAATGCCGAGATCGATCCGTTCGCCGCAGCGGTGCAATCGGCGGCGCCAGGGGCGGTGATCGTTGCTGGCGCCATCGACGATAGCCGTACCATCGCCAGCTACAGCAACCGCGCCGGCGTCGCTGCCGGCTATTATCTGGTGACGCTCGGCAACCGGGTGCGCAGCTTCGACCACACCGGCACCGCGTTCCTGTATAGCGGCACGTCAGAGGCGGCACCGGTGATCTCGGGTGCGGCGGCGCTGCTGGCGCAGGCCTATCCCGCGCTGACGCCGGCGCAGATCGTCGATATCCTGCTGCGCAGTGCCGATGACCTGGGGTC
>JAYUUE010000138.1:0-1641 GCA_043754785.1 Polymorphobacter sp.
GTGCGCGGTGTCATCGTCACCAGCTTTGCGATGATGACGCGGCTGCGGACCCAGGCCGAGCTGGGTGACCAGAGCGAGGTGGTGCGACTGCTGCTCAACGAGTTCGAGGCCAATGGCTCGGATTGGCTGATCGAGGTCGATGACGAAGGCCGGCTGACGCATGTGTCGCCGCGGCTGGCCGATATGGCGCGGCGGCCGCGGTCCGAACTGCTGGGGCAGCCGCTGGTGTCGCTGCTCGGCAAGGAAAAGCGCGGCGAGGCCCGCGCGGCGGTGCGGGCGTTGACGGCGACCTTTGCGGCGCGGCGCGGCTTTCGCGACATCACCGTGCCGGTCGATGTGGGGGGCGAGATACGCTGGTGGGCGCTGTCGGGCACGCCGAAAACCGATGCGGCGGGGGGTTTTGCCGGTTATCGCGGTGTCGGGCGCGACGTGACGGAGGCGCGGCGCAGCCATGACCGGATTGCCCAGCTGGCGCGGTTCGACCCGCTGACTGGCCTCGCCAACCGCGTGCTGTTCCGCGAGGCGCTGGAGGATGCGCTGGCGCGGGCGGTGCGGACCGGCAAGACCTGCGCGCTGATGTTCATCGATCTTGATCGCTTCAAGGCGGTGAACGATACGCTGGGGCGCAGCGCCGGCGACCGCTTGTTGCGGGAGACCGCAGGCCGCCTGCGCGATGCGATTGCCGGCGGCGCGGTGATCGCGCGGTTGGGCGATGACGAGTTTGCGGTGATGCTGCCCGAGGCGTCGGTGCGCCGCGTGGACCTTGTGGCGAAGGCGATTGTGGCAACGCTTCCATCGCCGTTCGATCTCGATGGCCATGCGGCGGTGATTGGCGCCAGTGTCGACTATGCGCTCGGGCCGGCGGATGGCGCCAGCTCGACCGGCTGCTGAAAAGTGCCGACCTGGCGTTGTATGAAGTCAAATCCAATGGGCGCGGCGCGGCGTGCCGGTTTGTGCGGGCGATCCGTGAGAAGGCAGATGAGCGCCGGGCGCTGGAGGCCGATCTGGCGTTGGCGCTGGAGCGGGGGGAGCTGTCGTTGGCGTTTCAGCCGGTGGTCGAGGCAGCCGATGAGCATATCGTCGGCTTTGAAGCATTGCTGCGTTGGACGCATCCGGTGCTCGGCAAGATTCCGCCCGACAAGTTCATCCCGGTGGCCGAGGCGACGGGGCTGATCATCCCCATTGGCAGCTGGGTGATCGAAACGGCGTGCGCTTGGGCGGCGCGCTGGCCCGACCATGTGCGGGTGGCGGTCAACCTGTCGCCGGCGCAGATCGACGATCCGTTGCTCGTGGAGACGGTGGCGCGGGCGCTGGCGGTCAATGATCTCGACCCGGACCGGCTGGAGTTGGAGATTACCGAAAGCCTGTTCCTGAACGAAAAGCCGGCAACTACGGCCACTCTGGCGGCGCTGCGCGGGCTGGGGGTGAGCTTTGCGCTCGATGATTTCGGCACCGGCTATTCGTCGCTGGGCTATTTGCAGAAGGCGGCGTTCAGCAGGATCAAGATCGACCGCAGCTTTGTCTCGCGGGCGGTGCAGCCAGGGTCCGCCGGCTGCACCGGCGTATCGAGAAGCGCTGGCCCGATACGGCGATCACCCTGCGCGGCGACGGTCATTATGGCCGCCCCGAGATCATGGCGTG
>JAYUUE010000139.1:0-4820 GCA_043754785.1 Polymorphobacter sp.
CTGGAATTCGTCGACCAGCGCCTTGATCGGGCCGCCTTTGGCACCATGGTTGCCGATGACACGGTACGGCATGCCGACGCGCGACAGCTCGTCGGCGCGGCGCAGCGCGTGATGATCGGCGATATTGGTCAGCACCACTACGTCGCACCAGGTTGCAAGGTCCGCCAGCGCAGCGGCGGCGCCGGCGACCGGCAGCTGGGTCGGCATGTGCGTGGCAAAAAACCCGTCGAGAAGTGGCGGGAAATCGGCCGGCGCCACCGCAATGCCATCCCGGGTGCGGACATTGCCGGTCAAGGCGAAGGTGTCGAGCTTCAATGTCAGGTCGTGGACGCTGTCCAGATAGGCGACGAACGGCGCCACAAACTCCAGCAGCACGCCGTCGCAGTCGCTGATTATCAGCGGGCGGCTCATTCCCCATATCCCCCACCAAGGGCAACGCCGGCTGCAATGATCGCCTGGGGCGTGACTCCCAGCGTGTCAGCCGCCGCCACCAAGTCGCGTTCATGCGCTGCAACAAAGTCGATCAGCGCCGCCAGCACGCCGGGCTCCGCCGCCCGAACCCGCAAATCGTCGGCATCGAGACCGGTCAAAGCCAGGAATCGCGGCGCCAGTTCATCGTCGGCTGCAACATGCGCGAGCAGCTGCAATCCCAGCACAAAAGGGTCTGGCGCTGCGTTAATGCTTTGGTTGCGTAGCACGTGTATGACACTCTTGTCGTTGCCTCATCCACCTAGGCTGGGCGGCGGTGCCTTGCCAAGCGTCTCGTCATGCCAATGACCGATGGTGTGACGATTACAGCGGGTGCGCAGGGCAGTGGCTCGCTGTTGCTTGACCGACCAATATCGCTTGACGGACAATGGAATGGCGCAATGACAATCCAGATCGGATATGTTGGGTGCATGGGGACCGAAAGCTTCGGCCTCGGCGAATCGCTGCGCCCGCTGCTACCCCCCGGATGCGCCCTCAAACTGCTGACAATTCCCGAATCGATTGCCCATGTGGGCGTTGGCGACCTGACGGTGATGATCGTCGCGCTCGACAGCCCGTCGTGGCACGAAAGTGTGACGATGGTTACCAACTTGCACGCCGCCGGCGAAATTCGATCGTCGGTCGTCTTTGGGTTGGTGCCGCGCGATGATCCGGCAGCGCTCGTCAAGGCCTTTGACCTAGGCGTTGCCGATGTCGCCTATCTGCCGATTGACCCGCACGAAGTTCGCGCGCGCCTTGCCGTGCTCGTTCGCCGCCGCATGATTGCCGCCGCGCGTGCCGCCGAGATGCGCGCTGCCTGGCGGCTGGCGGTCATCGATCCCGTTACCGGGCTGTTCAATCGCCAGCATCTTGAGACCGTGCTCCCCGCCGCCATCGCCAGCGCCCGCGCCGGCGAACGGCCGCTCGCCATGCTGATGGTCGATCTCGATGCGTTGAAGCCGTTCAACGACCGCTGGGGCCATGCCGCCGGCGATCGCATGCTGCGCGGCGTCGCCGATGTGCTGAGCGCCAATCTGCGCGCCACCGATACCATCGCGCGCTTGGGTGGCGACGAGATGGCCGTGGTGATGCCCGACACCGACGTGGCGACCGCCCGCCAGATCGCGGCGCGGCTGGTGGCGGCGATCGGCGGCCTCAAGCTCGGCAAGGATGCCGGCGCGGGGATCACCGTGAGCATCGGCATGACGACGCTGGGGGCCGGATCCGATGATGCGGAGGCGCTGCTGACGCGCGCCGATGCGGCGCTGTACCGAGCCAAGCATCAAGGACGCAATTGCGTGGCGGAGGCAGCATAGCAGCGCCGCGAGCGCGCGTGCCGCTGCCTGTTTCTTTGGTTCCTGCTACTCGCTGAATCAGCGGAGGAAGCAAGGGGCATGGGCAAAGCCCATGCTGGCGTCAGACGAGTTCGGCGGGTGAAGGCCCCGCCGCCTCGCTGGCCGAGCTCGCGCCTGTCGGCGCCTAGCCTATGCTAGGCGCGCGCGGCGCTTCACTTGATCTTCGCTTCCTTGAACTCGACATGCTTGCGCACCACGGGATCATATTTGCGGAAATTCAGCTTTTCCGTCTGCGTGCGCGGGTTTTTCTTGGTGACGTAATAATAGCCGGTGTCGGCCGTCGACACGAGCTTGATCTTGATGGTTGTCGGCTTGGCCATGACGGGTCCTGCGGGAACAAGGGAATTGATCGCGCCCGGCAACCGGGCACGAGGAAGCCGCGTCCAATGGCCGTGCGGGCGCCAAAAGTCAAGCTGCACCGGCGATTGGCAAGCGCACCGCGACGCCCTATCGCTTCACGGCATGACAGTCACCACCCTTCCCGATCGCGCCGTCGTGCGCGTCGCCGGCGCCGACGCCCGCGGCTTTCTGCAAGGGCTGCTGACCAACGACATCGACACCCTCTCGCTGGCCCACCCGCTTTACGCCGGGCTGCTGTCAGCGCAGGGCAAGACGCTGTTCGACATGATGGTCTTTGCGGATGGCGACGACATCCTTATCGACGTCGCCGCCGCCCGCGCCGAATCGCTGATCCGCCGGCTGACGATGTATCGGCTGCGCAAGGCCGTCACCATCACCGCAACCCAACTGGTCGTCCTTGCTGGCTGGGGGGGCGTCGAGACCGGCCACACGGCAGACCCGCGCCTGCCGACGCTCGGCGCCCGCTGGATCGCCGCATCGGACCCCGAAATGCGTGACGCCGCCGACGCCTACACCGCCCATCGCCTGTCCCACGGCATCCCCGACAGCGCCGACATCGGCGAGGACCAGCTGCTGTGGCTGGAAACCGGTGCCGACCTGTTGAACGGCGTCAGCTTCACCAAAGGCTGTTACGTCGGTCAGGAAAATACCGCGCGCATGCATCACCGCGACAAGGTGCGCCGCCGCTTGGTGCCGCTGCACATCGGCGCGCCAACCGCCGAAACAACCATCCTTGACAGCGCCGGCCGCAGCGCCGGCACCCTGCGCAGCCGGCATGGCACCACCGGCATCGCCCATCTGCGCCTCGATGCCGCCGCCGGGGCACTGACCATCGGCGGCAGTCCCGCCACCGCGCTGCGCCCCGCCTGGCTGGCGGCAGCGCTGGATGCTGCAGCCGCGTAATGGCTGCCCCCGTCGCCATCGCCCCTGTGCCCGCCAAGGACATCGGCACCCATATCGAGACACTGACCGTCGACACCTACCATTGGATGACGCAGGACAGCACCACGGCGCTGTCTGCCGTTGCCGCCGTACTGGCGTTGTATGCGCTCTTCTATGCCCTGCGCTGGGGCATCGTCGGTGTGCTCGGCGCACACCACCCGGTGACCACCTGGCGCGGCTTTGTCCGCCGCATCGTCAAGCGCACGCGCAGCCCATTCATCGCAATCGCCTCGGCCACTATCGTCACTTATCTGGTTTTCACCCCGGCGCCGCTCCAGGCCTTCATCCACTTCTTCTTCACCATCGGCTGCGCGGTGCAGGGCGCGATATGGCTGCGCGAGATCATCCTCGCGCTCGTCGAACGCCGCGCCGCGCCGGGCAGCGAAGACCATGAAACGCTGGCCAGCGCGATGGGCATCATCACCGTGCTGGTCAATGTCGTCGTCTGGGCGCTGGCGATCATCCTCATTCTCGACAATCTCGGCGTCAATGTCACCGCGCTGGTCGCCGGGCTCGGGGTCGGCGGCATCGCCATCGGCCTCGCCGCACAAGGCATCTTCAGCGATTTGTTCGCCGCCTTGTCGATCCTGTTCGACCGGCCTTTCCGCGTCGGCGACACGATTTCCTATGGTACCAGCACCGGCACCGTCGAGGCCATCGGACTGAAAACCACCCGCATCCGCGCCGTGTCCGGTGAACAGCTGATCATCGCCAACACCAAATTGCTGGACCAGCAGGTCTCCAACCTGCGCCGCATCGCCGAACGCCGCGTCGTTATGGGGCTCGGCATTATCTACCAGACATCGCCCGACATCATCGCCGCGATTCCCGCAGCGATTGCCGGCGTCGTCGACGCGGCGCCGCACTGCCGCTTCGACCGCGCGCACTTCCACAATTTCGGCACATCACAACTCGATATCGAGATCGTCTTCCATGTCGATGTTCCCGAATTCGCCGCGATGATGGACGCGCGCCAGGCGGTCGGGTTGGGCATTTTGCGGCGCTTTGCCGAGATGGGAGTGCAATTCGCCTACCCGACCCAGACCAGCTTTACCGCCGGGCCGGATGGCAGCTTGCTCGACCCGCGGACATTTCAGCCGCCTGTGGTGGATCAGCCCTTGGGAACGGCATTGCCGCGCTGATCGACCGGGATCGACAGATACACCGGCGGCGGTGCCAACCCGAGCTGGGCACGCACTGCCTCCAGCGGCTGCGGCAACAGCGCCACCCAATCCACCCCCGGCAGCCACGCTGCTGCACGCCCGCGCGCATAGCCTTCACGGATAGCGGCGACGTAAGGCTGCCGAGTCGGCGCCTGGCGTGATTTAATTGCTGCCCCTACCGCGATGAAAGCCCAGCCGAGCGAGCGGGTCTGCGGATAGGAAAATGCCACCAGACAGGCTTCGCCGAGCGAATCGAGACCATAGCCGGTCACCACGTGCCACAAATCATGGGCATCCCGGATCCGTCGGCCATACCAGGCGACCGGATGCTCGATGCTGTTCATCACCTGATTCGACACAGCCACCAGGCCGTCGGGGGTAATGCCGCCATTATCGGTGAAATCCCGATAGACGGCGCCGAGGCTTTCGGCCGGCAGCGTCGCCAGCCAGGCGCGATCCGACAGCTTTGCCGCCAGATCTTCGCCGCGATACGCCAGCTGTCCGCCTTGCAGCGTCGACAGCAGCTTGAAAT
>JAYUUE010000140.1:0-1633 GCA_043754785.1 Polymorphobacter sp.
CTATTATACCGGCGACGCGCGCCAAGCGGGCTTTCGCCGGTTCTCGGTTTCCCGTCTGCAACCGGTGTTCGCCGCCACCGGCTGGCTGGCGAAGCCCGGCGAGGCGGCGCCGATGGCCAATTTGCGCAACGTCTTGATCAGCACGTTGGGCAATCTCGGTGACGCCGCCGTCATCGCCGAGGCGCGCCGGCGTTACGCAGCGAACGACCTGCCGGCGCCCATTCGGCGCGCCGCGCTGGGCGTTGTGGCGCGCAACGCCGATGCGGTGATGTGGGACAGGCTGCACGCCGACGCCGCCGCCGAAAAGACGCCGCTGGTGCGGACCCAGCTGTATGATTTGCTGGCAACGCCTGCCGATCCGGCACTGGCGACGCTCGCGCTCGCGCTGGCGTTGACCGATGAGCCCGGCGCCACGACGAGCGCCGGCATTATCGCCGGCGTGGCGCGCAACCACCCCGACCAGGCGTATGATTTCGCCGTCGCCAACATGCCAGGTGTCGACAAGATCGTCGATTCGACCTCGCGAAGCCGCTTTTTCCCGCGGCTGGCCAGCGGATCGGCCGATCCGACGATGATCGGCAAGTTGAACGCCTATGCCGCAAAATATCTATCCGCCGACGCCCGCCGCGACGCCGAAATCGCCGCTGCCGATATCGCCTATCGGATCAAGATCAAGCAGACACGCCTCCCGGCGATCGGAACCTGGCTGGATGCGCACGGCGGCTGACGGGGGGGGCGCTGCCCAGACCCGGTGATAACCCCCGTGATGACCCCCGGTGATGACCCCGTCCGTTTTCCGCCAGACATGGACTACCCTTGCTGCCAACACGGCGCCGACAGCAAGGAAGCAGACGCATGGCAACGATCCGGCATGAAGTGACGATAACGGCGTCGGCCGACACAGTCTGGGATGCGGTGCGTGATGTCGGTGGGCTGCATAGCCGCCTGGTGCCGGGCTTTGTCATCGACACCCGCATGGAAGCCGGGGCGGTGCCGCCGGTTCGCAACGTCAGCTTTGCCAGCGGTGCGCAGCTGCGCGAGACCATCGTCGCCTGTGACGATGCGGAACGGCGGTTGGTGTGGACGATCGACGACGCCATGGTTGTCCACCACAACGGCGCGTTGCAGGTGTTTGCCACGGGAGCTGCCAGCTGCCGCGCGGTGTGGACGGCAGATGTGCTGCCCGATGGCCTGGTTGTACCCTTTGGCGCGGCCACGGCGGCGGGACTGGCAGTCATGGCGCAAACACTGGGAAAATAACGGTTTTCTTCGCCCGGCCAATGGGGCGGAAACATCATCGCGATGGACATCACGTAAACGTCAACCTGTGGCATTGCAGAGCCCTGCGGTGCGGCGTAATGGTTTTGCGACTCGAACAGCACAGGCCCGGTGCGGAGATACGTCACACGTCCCGATAGCGAGACGATGATGACGATGTCCTGCAGAGAGAAAGGCGCCGACGAGACGTTTGGACCTGGACATCTGGGGAGACGCGCGATGGACCTGACCGCCAGCCTGGCCGCCGTTTCAGTGAACACGATTGATGATGTGCGCAGTGCTGCCGAGGCGCTCCACGAAATTGCGATGCAGCTGGGGGGCTTGCGCGCCGCCGTGTGCGACAATATCGCGTCGA
>JAYUUE010000141.1:0-4804 GCA_043754785.1 Polymorphobacter sp.
GGCATAGACCGCCAGCCCGGCGCGGGCGAGCGGATCGGCAATGCGGGCGTGCACCGCCTTCAACCGGGCGATGGCAGTGAACAGCGCCAATGTTCCGCCGCCGGCGGCTTCGATGAGGCTGCGATAGGCATGGGCGAGCGCTGCGGTATCACCGCGCTTGATATCGGTGACGATCAGCACCCGGGCGTTACCGGCGTAGTCGAACGGGCTGATCGCGGCGAAATGCTGTGCCGGCAAGGCAAGATGGCTGGCGCCGGTGCGGGCGTCGGCATCGGCCCAGCCTTCGGTGTCACCCTCGTTGCGGGCGCGCAGTGTCGCCGAAGTGACCAGCACACCGTGTGCCGGCTCCAGCACCACCCGCGCGAACGGCACCATCGGATCGAGCCAGTGGCGGTGGATGCCGATATCGAACTCGCGGCCATCGATGCGATCGAGCGCGAACCAATCGACGAACAACGGGTCCGCCGCACCGCCAAGCCGCGCCAGCAGTCCTGTCCAGGCGGCGATGGTTTCAGCGCGCAGCCGCAGCCCGGCGATGGCGCCATCGACACGCGCGCGGCCGCCGCCATCGAGCCAGTCCGGCGCGTCTTCGAGCAGCGCCTCGAGCTGCGCCTTCAACGCCGCCATCGGCGCGCCGATCCGTGCCAGCGCCGCCGCCGCATCGCCGGCAGCCTCGACGACTGATGCCAGCACCTCGGCGACTTCGGTATCGAGGCTGTAGCCGGCATCGGTTCCGGACCGGCCTTCGGCGCGCGCCAGCACTTGGCCGCGGACAGCGGCGAGCAGGGTTTCAATCGGGCCTTCCGGCGTGCCGCCGGCAACGCGTTGCAGCCAGCCGTCGCCGGGCAGGATGCGCGCTGCCACCGCGATGCGTTCGATCGCGGCGGCGGCGGCATCGTCATAGCTGGCGATGTCCGACAGCCGTGCCGCCAGCCCGCGCCGGCGGCCGCGGCTGGCAGTCGGTGGCCCGAGCAGCCAGTTGCGCAGTTCCACCGCCTCGCGGCCCGACAATTCGACAGCGAAGGTCGCATCGGCAGCGTCGAACAGATGATGGCCTTCGTCGAAGACCAGCCGCGTCATCGCGGCGCCCTCGGCCCGGCCTCTGGCTGCGTTGATCATCACCAGCGCGTGGTTGGCGATGACGAGGTCGGCCTGGGCACTGGCGCGGGTGGCACGCTCGATGAAGCAGCTGCGGTAGTGCGGGCAGCCCGCATAGATGCACTCACCGCGCCGGTCGGTGAGGCCCGAGAAGCTGGTGCGGCCGAACAGCGCCGGCAGCCAGCCGGGCAGATCGCCGCCGACCATGTCGCCATCGCGGCTGTATTCGGCCCAGCGCGCCGCGAGTTGCGCGAACACCTGGGCGCGGTTGGCAAAGCCGCCCTGCACCGCGTCTTCAAGATTGAGCAGGCAAAGATAGTTTTCGCGGCCCTTGCGAACGACGACCTTTTGGCGTTTTTCCGCCGGGTCGGGATAAGCCCGCCGTGTTTCCTGATCGAGCTGGCGTTGCAGTGCCTTGGTGAAGGTCGAGAGCCACACAGTGCCCTCCGCCGCGCGCGCCCAGCCGCTCGCCGGGGCTAGATAGCCGAGCGTCTTGCCGATGCCGGTGCCGGCCTCCGCCAGCACCATGTTGGGGGCATTTACGCTGCGGCGCGGCTGGAAGGCGCCGCCGGCGGCATGGGCATAGGCGCGCTGTCCGGTGCGGCGTTCGGCGCCCTCCCCCAACATCGCGTCGAGGCGTTCGTCGATGGCGGCGTCGGTCAGCGCGATGCTGCGCGGCGATGGGCGCGGCGCGGTGTCCTCCCATTTCGGCAGGCTGGTGAACACCGATCGCTCGGGCAGTTCAGGCTTGCGGATGCGGCGGGCGAGTACCGGTGCCCAGGGCCAGCGTTGCCGAGCCAGCGCCTGCAGGATGCCCCAGGCGCCGCGGCGTTCGGGCCAGTCCGGATCGTCGGCGCTGGACAGCAGCGCGGTGGCGGCGCGGCCGAGGAAGCCGGCGTCGCTGTCCCCCATCGGCGGATCGATGCCGAGCGCCGCCGCCAGCCCGCGCGGCGTTGGCACGGCGAAGCGCGCCGGGTGGATGAAGGCGAACAGTTCGAGCAAATCGAGGCCGGAAAGTTCGGGATAGCCGAGCCGGCTGGCGATGACCGGGGCGTTAAGGAGAAGGTGCGGCGCATCGGCTGCGCGGCGCACCGCCTCGCTGCGGCTGATGGCACTGGTTTGGCCGCCCGCATCGGCGATCCAGACACCGGCGTGGGTGGCGGTGAGCGCGGGCGGGGTCATGCATTCGCTCCCAAGGGTTGCACCATCCGCGCTGAGCCGCCACAGACCATGACGAAGGAATTAGACGGAACACATGAGCAACGCCACCGAACTTCGCGCCGCAGCGCTGGAAAACAAGTCCTGGCCCTTTGAGGAAGCGCGCAAGCTGATCGCGCGCTACCCGGACGGGTTCCCGGCGGCAGGGGTGATCTTGGAAACCGGTTATGGACCCTCCGGCCTGCCGCATATCGGCACCTTCGGCGAAGTCGTGCGCACAACAATGGTGCGCCGCGCCTTCGAGGCGATGGCGCCGGGTGTACGCACGCGGCTGATCGCATTTTCGGACGACATGGACGGGTTGCGCAAGGTGCCCGACGGCATTCCGAACCCGGAATTGCTCGCCGCCAACCTCGGCAAACCGTTGACGCAGGTGCCCGACCCGTTCGGCACGCACAGCAGCTTCGGCGCGCACAACAATGCGCGGCTGCAGGCGTTCCTCGACGGCTTCGGTTTCGATTACGAGTTTCTGTCATCGACCGCCTGCTACCAGGCCGGAATGTTCGACGCGGTGCTGCTGCGGATCTTGGCCAATTACGACGCGGTCATTAACGTCATCCTGCCGACGCTCGGCCCGGATCGGCGCGCGACCTATTCCCCATTCCTGCCCATCGACCCGGTATCCGGGATCGTCTTGCAGGTGCCGATCGTGGCGCGCGATGTGGCGGCCGGCACGGTCAGCTATGTGCGGCCCGGGACCAACGAGACCATTACCGTTCCCGTCACCGGCGGCGCGTGCAAGTTGCAGTGGAAGGTCGATTGGGCGATGCGCTGGACGGCTCTCAGCGTCGATTACGAGATGGCCGGCAAGGATCTGATCGATTCGGTGCTGCTGTCGGGCCGGATCACCCGCGTCCTCGGCGCCGAACCGCCGGCGGGGTTCAATTACGAGCTGTTCCTCGATGCCGAGGGCGCCAAGATTTCCAAATCGAAGGGCAATGGCCTGACCATCGAGGAATGGCTCGATTATGGCCCGCCGGAGTCGCTGGCGCTCTACATGTTCCAGAATCCGCGCAAGGCGAAGCGGTTGCACTTCGATGTGATCCCGCGCGCCATCGATGAATATGGCGATTTCCTAGGCAAATATCCCGAACAGCCGATCGAGCAGCAGTTCGGCAATCCGGTCCACCATATCCATGAAGGCTCGCCGCCGGTGGCCGACCTGCCGATCAGCTTTTCGCTGCTCCTCAACCTCGCATCGGTGGCGGCGACCGACGATCCGGCAAAGCTCTGGGCCTATGTCGCGCGCCAAGCGCCGGGGACGAGTCCCGCGACGCACCCGGCGCTCGACCGGCTGGTGCATCATGCGGCACGGTTTGCGCGCGATTTCGTCGTGCCGGGGTTGCAGCGCCGCGCGCCCGACGCACGCGAGGCGGCGGCGCTGGCCGACCTCGATACGCGGCTGGCGGCGCTTGGCCCCGATGCCGGCGCCGAGGCGTATCAGTTCGAGGTTTACGAAGCCGGCAAGGCGGCAGGGTTCGACAATCTGCGCGAGTGGTTCAAGGCGCTTTATGAAACGCTCATCGGGAGTTCACAGGGGCCGCGTATGGGAGGGTTTATTGCGCTGTACGGGGTTGAGCAGACCCGGGCGCTGATCCGGACCGCGCTCATGAAGGACGCTTGATGAAATCGAAGATTGCGGTGTTGCTGGTGGGGCTGGCGCTGGCCGGTCCGGCATTTGCCGATGCAAATACGGCGTTTCAAGCTGGCAAATGGCCGGCAGCAATCGCCCAGGGACGTGCCGAGGCGACGCCCGCCAGCCTGATCATGGCCGGCCGCGCCCAGCTGGCGGTGGCGGCGTATGAAACCCGCGACAAGGCGCAGGCCCTGGCACAGGTACAGCGCGCCGAGGCGGATTTCGACGCGGCGCTGGCCAAGGCACCGGGCAATGTCGACGCCCAGATGCAAAAGGCGGTGGCCATCGGCTATCGCGCCAAGCTGACCAAGGCGCCGGGGTTAGCCAAGGATGCGCGGGCGCGTTTCGAGGCGGTGCGCGCGGCGCACCCCGACAATGCGCTGGCCTGGTCGGCCATTGGCGGCTGGCACGGCGGCGCCATCGCCACGCTGGGCAATTTCATGGCGAGCACGTTGCTCGGCGCCAAGAGCAGCGAGATGGACCGCAGCTTTGCCCAGGCGCTGAAACTCGATCCGGCGAACCCTTCGCTGCGGACGATCTATGCGATGACACTGCTCGATCTGGACAGGAACAACGGCGCGCGGGCGGCGGCGGCGCTGAACGGCGTCGGCGCGATGCCGGCGCGCGATGGGTTCGAAACGCTGTTGCGGGCGCAAGGCGTGCAGCTGGCAGCGGCGATCAAGGCCGGTGATGCGCGCGCGGCGCAGGCGCTGGCGCGGCGGTTGCAGGCGTTCGGAGGGGTGGCGTAAAAGGGCCTCCGGCGGCTGGGGCCGAAATCCCCAGACCCCATCTGATTGATTTTATGCACGCCGGCCCGGTGATACTGGCGGGGTGCGAATGATGGGGGTTGGG
>JAYUUE010000142.1:0-4787 GCA_043754785.1 Polymorphobacter sp.
AGCGGGTCCTCGACGACCATGCCGCCGGAAATCTCCGGAGCCTGACGCAGCGCGTAATAAGCGCCATTCGGCGCGACGGGGATGACATCGCCGGGCTTCAAAACCTGTGCCGCCGATCGCGCCGTGCCCTTCAACGGCGATGACGCGGCCCAGGCGGGCATGGTGCCTGTGCTGCCGTCGATGAAGCCGAGCTTGGCGGCATCGCCGTCCTTTGCCAGCACAACGGCCTTTTTCCATTCCGGAAAACCCAAAGCCACCGGCGCCGATTGCAGCCGGCCTTGCCAGCCATCCCCCACATCGATGGTTTTCACCGGCCCGCGCCACGATCGGCCGCGTTCAAAGCGCATGAAGCCATCGCGCATGGCGATTTCGGCGGCCTCCTGATATTTCGGGTTGACCGAGGTGCGAATCCACAGCCCGCCGCCGTAGACGCTGTTGCGGCCATCGGCCGGTGATTCGCCGAAGCGTGCAATCAACGAGCGCCGCACATCCTCGATGAAATAGTCCGACGCGCGCGCCTGAACAATGGCGTGGTTGGGCACCGCGACGAGTGGTTCGGCCGAAGCGGCACTGCGTTCGGCGGCGGTAATGAAGCCGTTCGCCGCCATCTGCCCCAGCACATAATCGCGCCGCGCGACGGCGCGGGCGTTCTTCGTCACCGGGCTATAGGTGCTCGGCGCCTTGGGCAGGATGGCGAGATAGGCCATTTGCGCCAGATCGAGATCGGTCGCCGATTTGCCGAAATAGGCCTGCGCCGCTGCCTCCACGCCATAGGCGTTGCGGCCGAGAAAAATCTGGTTGAGGTAAAGTTCGAGAATCTGCTGCTTGGTGAAGGCCGCCTCGATGCGCCGCGCCAGCAACGCCTCGCGCAGCTTGCGGCTATAAGTGACCTCGTTGCCGATCAGCGACTTCGCCACCTGCTGGGTGATCGTCGAGGCACCGACAGGGCGTTTGCCGGTGAACCAGGATTCGATATTGGTGACGGCCGCGGCGGCGATGCCGGCATAATCGAGCCCGCCGTGTTCGAAGAACGTCTTGTCCTCCGCCGAGATATAGGCCTGGACCAGCTTTTTGGGGATTTCCGCGTATGGCAGATAGACGCGGCGTTCGCGCGTGAACGTCATCAACACATTGCCGTCGATATCACGGACCGTCGATGGCAGCGCGGCGGCATAATTGCTCAGCGCCGCTTCATCGGGGAGGTCCTTTTGCGCCGACCAGAACAGCGCGCCGACGGCCACCACCACCAGCACCAGTGCCGCGCTCGCCCAAATCCACCAACGCCGCATTTATGCTCCGACACACTTGCTAGGCTGCGATAGCCGGTGACGGCGTGAAGGGGAAGACCTTCCTCCCCCTCAGGGGGGAGGCGAGAGACGCCGAAGGCGGCCCTGGTGGGGGTCCATATGTTTCGATGCGTGTGGACCCCCACCCGCCGCGCCAAGAGGCGCGAGTCGCCTCCCCCCTGAGGGGGAGGACAATAGCTAATCCCCCAGCAAGTGCCGTTCAATGGCGTGGGCGATCCCTTGCGCCACCCGGCGACGGCCGCTGTCGGAAAACAGGAAATCGCTGTCGTCGCCGTTGGTGACATAGCCGGTTTCCAGCAGCACCGATGGCACATCGGGAGCCTTCAGCACGTAAAAGCCGGCGAAATGGTGGAACTCGCCGCGGAATGGCATCCGGCTCGACAATTCGTCCTGGAGGATTTCGGCGAAGGCGACCGAGACATTGGTGGTGGCACGGCGCGACAAGTCGATCATGATGTCGCCGACTTCGGGCGCCTCGACGCCCAGATTGACGCCGCCGATGATGTCCGCCTTGTTTTCCCGCGCCGCCAGCCGGGCGGCGACGGCGTCCGATGCCACCGCGGACAGCGTGTAGACACTGGCGCCGCGCGCTACGGCGTTGAGCGCCGCATCGGCGTGGATCGAAATGAACAGGTCGGCGCGCGCCGCACGGGCGATGGCGACGCGGCCGCCGAGCGGGATGAAGCGATCATCGGCGCGGGTCAGCTTTACCCGCAGCCTGCCGGATTTTTCGAGCAGCCGCGCGGCTTCGCGCGCAATGGCGAGGGTGACGGCCTTTTCATACGCGCCATTGATGCTGGTGGCGCCGACATCCTTGCCGCCGTGGCCGGCATCGATGACGACCAGCGGCTTGCCGCCGGATCCGGCGCGGACGCCGGGGGCGCGGGATTTGGCGGATGGCGGGGTTTCGGTGGTGGGCGGTGCGGCGTCGAGGACGGCCGGGGTTTGCGGCCCGGCGACCAGCGGCGGGATCAGCAGCGGCACCGGCGGCAGGGCGGCGGGCGTTCGGGATGGCGGCGTTGGGGATGGGGTGGTCGGGGATGGGATAGTTGGGGATGGCGGGGCGCCAAACATCGTGGTCGGCAACTCGAAGCCCTCGTCTGCCGGCGCGCGCGGTGGCGCGGTGCCCGGCGCGGTCAGCACCGGCAACGGCCGCCGCCCGCGCTTGACCATTTCGGCAAACGTCGCTGGCGGAATTCGGCGCAGGGTCAGGACCAGCGACGCGTCATCCGTCTTGGCGGAAACGATTTCCAGCGGTCCGGCAAGGTCGATGACCAGCCGAGCAATGCCGGGGGCGAACATGGCGCCGCGCAGGCCACTGACGCTGCCCGCCCCTGCCCCAGTCAATGGCCCGGTGAGCAGCGCCGGAACGTCGATGACCAACCGGTCGGGGTCCGAAAGCGCCATGGTGTGCGCGGCGATGATCGGGGCGTCGGTGGTGAGGGTGACGACACCGGGAGCGATGGTGACAGCGGTAATGCGCGCGGCGAACGCCGGCGTGGCGGCGGCGAGCAGGATGAGGAGCAAGCAGCGAAGCACGCGAGTAGCGATACGGGGGTGGGGAACCGGGTGCAACTGGGTCAACGCTGGGAGGCAGCGCATCGAGCGAAGGGCGTCGCGGCAAAGCCGCGCCTTGACGTCGGACGGTTTCGAGGCGAGAAGATCGCCTCGCCCCGCCGGCCGAGCGCTCGCGGCGTCTGACCGCAGCTGCGCTGCTGTCAGCCCGCTCGCTCGACCATCATCAGCTTGATCTCGGCAATCGCCTTCGCCGGGTTGAGTCCCTTGGGGCAGACGTTCGAGCAGTTCATGATCGTGTGGCAACGATACAGCCGGAACGGATCCTCCAGCGCGTCGAGCCGCTAGCCGGTCATCTCGTCGCGGCTGTCGGCGAGCCAGCGATATGCCTGGAGCAGGATCGCCGGCCCCAAGAACTTGTCGCTGTTCCACCAATAGCTCGGGCACGCCGTCGAGCAGCAGGCGCACAGGATGCACTCGTACAGGCCGTCGAGCTTGCCGCGCTCCTCGACCGACTGGATACGCTCCTCACCCGAAGGCGTCGGCGTCACAGTCTGTAGCCACGGCTTGATCGAGGCGTATTGCGCGTAGAAATGCTTGAAATCCGGCACCAGATCCTTGACGACCTCCATGTGCGGCAACGGCGTGATCCGCACTTCGCCCTTCACATCGGCGATGGCTTTGGTGCACGCCAGCGTGTTGGTGCCATCGATATTCATCGAGCACGACCCGCAAATCCCCTCGCGGCACGACCGCCGGAAGGTCAGCGTCGAATCGACCTCGGACTTGATCTTGATCAGCGCATCGAGAACCATCGGCCCGGTGTCGGCGAGATCGAGCTCGTAAGTGTCATAGCGCGGATTGGCGCCATCATCGGGGTTCCAGCGATAGATTTTGAAAGCGCGGGTGTTGGTCGCGCCTGCCGGCGCGGGGTAACGCTTGCCGGCGGACGAAATCTTGCTGTTCGCGGGGAGAGAGAATTCTGCCATGGGGTATCCCGACTTTCTGATGGGTTGTGCATAGGCGACGCAAGCCCGAGCCTCAACCTGCAACTCGTCGCAGTGCAACATAGATTGGTTCGGCAGACTAGCGATGCTATCCGCGAGCACCATTGCATCGACGGTTGAATTCGATCTTGCGCCGAAAAGGTATAATTTCTATATTATGTTCGAATTCGACCCAGCCAAAAGCGCCAGCAATGCCGAAAAGCATGGAATCGATTTCAACGAGGCGCAGGCTTTGTGGGACCCTGCGCCTATTAGCGTTGTGTCTAATCAACACGCGCTTGAGCGACGAGAACTGGCGATTGGACGGATTGGCGACCGGGTATGGACAGCGATCATTACCCGGCGAGATGAACGGATCAGGATCATTTCGGTCCGCAGGGCTCGCGCAAATGAGGAGCAAATTTATGAGCAAAGCCGAAGTGAAGACGATCAGCGGTGAAGAACTCGACCGCATGTTCGATGATGGCGAAGATATCAGCGCCTATTTCGATTGGTCAAAGGCTACCCGCCCTGCGCTCGCGCCCAAGCGCGTCAACGTCGATTTCCCCGACTGGATGGTTCGCAGCCTTGACCGCCAAGCTCAGAAGCGCGGCGTAACACGGCAGGCGCTGATCAAGATGTGGCTGGCGGATAGGTTGGAAGCGGCGGAGTAGTGCAATCCAGAACTAGTGACGTGAATATATTAGAACCAAAAACACAAAATTCAGGAAAAATATAGGTGTCATGATTAGCTACAGTCGCTTCTGACCAAAGCGTAGCTCTGCTTGAAGTGCAGAAAAGGCCATTGCCATTTTAGTGTCGCTTGGCATTTCCTGTAGTTGCAGCGCGATTGCCGACAACCTATCGACCTTGCCTATCCGCTTTTCGCCCACACCCACTACCGGTAGACGACGAATTCCTTCGTCTAGGGATGCGAGGCACCATATATAGTTAGAGTGGGTGAAAAGCGGATAGGCAC
>JAYUUE010000143.1:0-4785 GCA_043754785.1 Polymorphobacter sp.
GGTCAACAGCCTGCGCGACGATCTTGACTTCGAAGGCGTGCCGATCCGGCTGAACTTCCGCGGCGGCAAAAACCCGTTCGAGGGGCGGCCGCGCAAGTAGCATGGCGCTGACACTTTATAATTATTGGCGGTCATCGGCTGCCTATCGTGTCCGGCTGGCGCTGGCCTGGAAGGGGTTGTCGGCAGCAGCGATCCCGGTCGATATCCGCACCGGCGCACAGTCCGGCGCCGATTATCGCGCGCTGAATCCGCAGGGGCTGGTGCCGGTGCTGATCGATGGCGACGCGGCGTTGACGCAAAGCCTGGCGATCATCGAGTATCTGGAAGAGGGTCACCCGCTGCCGCCGCTGCTGCCCGCCGATGCCATCGGCCGGGCGCGGGTGCGGGCGGCGGCGTTGCTGGTGGCGGCGGACATTCACCCGGTCAACAATTTGCGCGTCGGCAATTACCTGAAGGCCGTGCTCGGGCATGACCAGATGGCGGTCGACGCCTGGTCGCGGCATTGGATTGCCGTCGGTTTTGATGCGCTGGAGGCCTTTGCCAGCGCCTATGGCGGGCGTTTCCTGCACGGTGACGCACTGTCGGTCGCCGATCTTTGCGTGGTGCCGCAGTTGTATAACGCCCGGCGGGTGTCGGCCGAACTTCGCGCCTATCCGCGCCTGTTGGCGGTTGAACATGCGGTGCTGGCAATGGACTTTGCCGCGGCCGCCCACCCTGACAACCAGCCCGATGCGAGTACCGCCTGATGTTCTTCATGTCCGATAATGCGGCGTCGCCGTGCCCGGAAGTGTTGGCGGCGGTGGTCGCGGCGGCGCCGGCAGCGAGTGCTGCCTATGATGGCGATGCGATTTCGGCGCAGCTCGACGACGCGTTCGGCGCGCTGTTCGGTCGCGCGTGCACGGTTTTGCCGGTCGGGACGGGCACGGCCGCCAATGCGCTGGCGCTGTCGGTGCTGGTGCCGCCGTTCGGCGCGGTGGCGTGCCATACCGAGGCGCATATCCATGTCGATGAATGCGGTGCGCCGGAGTTCTTCACCGGTGGTGCCAAGCTGATGCTGGTGCCGGGCGCCGATGGCCGGTTGACGCCGGCGGGGCTGGATGCCGGGTTGGCGTCGCATCGCGGCGATGTCCATCAGGTGCAGCTGCGGGCGTTGTCGGTGACGCAGGCGACCGAGGCGGGGACGGTATATGGCCCCGATGCGCTGGCGGCGCTGGGGGCCCATGCGCGGGCCAAGGGCTGGCGGGTGCACATGGATGGCGCGCGCTTTGCCAACGCCGTGGCGCATCTGGGGTGTCATCCGGGTGACGTCACGTGGCGCTGCGGCGTCGATATATTGTCGTTCGGGATGATCAAGAACGGCGGCATGACCGCCGAAGCACTGGTAGTATTCGCGCCGGAACTGGTCGACGAGCTGCGCCTTCGCCGCAAGCGGGCAGGGCAGATGCCATCCAAGGGCCGGTTCCAGGCGGCGCAGCTGCTAGCGATGGTGGCGGACGGGGTCTGGCTGCGCAATGCCCGCGCCGCCAATGCCGGCGCGGCGCGGCTGGCGGCAGCGGCAGCGGGGCGATTGCTGTATCCGGTGGAAGCCAACGAGGCGTTCGTGCAGCTGCGGCCCGGCGAGCCGGAGCGGTTGCGGGCGCTCGGGTTCGGGTTTTACGATTGGGGTGCGGCGGGGTCGAACGAGGCGCGGTTCGTGGTGGCCTGGGATACGCCAACGGCGGACGTGGCGGCGCTGGCGGCAGCGTTGGCTTGAACGATCCGCCCCTCTCCGGAGGGAGGAAGGGCTTTCTTCTCGGTCGTTCCACCCCTAAGCCCATCCCATGCACGCGCCGGCGCCCTCACCTCGTTCTCCGCTGCGCAGTGCGATCAGCTTTGCCATCGTCACGTTGATCTGGGGCAGTACTTGGCTGGTGATCAAGACGCAGCTCGGCGTCGTGCCGGTATCCTGGTCGGTGACGTGGCGGTTCCTCGTCGCCGGGACGGTGATGGTCGGGGTTTGCCTGGTCACCGGCAAACGTTTGCGATTATCGCCGCAAGGGCATTTGTTCGCGCTGGCCATCGGCCTGTTGCAGTTCTGCCTCAACTTCAACCTTGTGTATCGGGCCGAAGTGCATCTGACCTCGGGGCTGGTGGCGTTGACATTTGCACTGCTCATCGTGCCCAACGCCGTGCTGTCGGCGCTGTTCCTGGGCACCCGCATCACGCCGGGCTTTGCCATTGGCAGCGGCCTCGGCATCGCCGGGCTGGCGCTGGTGTTCGCGCGCGACCTGTTTGCGCCGGGGGCAAATGGCGGGGAGATCGGGCTCGGCATGGCGTTCGCGCTGGTGGCGGTGCTGTGCGCCGGCATCGCCAATGTTATGCAGGCCAGCGCCACCGGCCGGGCGCAACCGCTGGAAGGCGGGCTGGCCTGGGCGATGTTCTATGGCACCGCGATCAACGCCGCGGCGGCGTGGCGCATGTCCGGGCCGCCGGTTTTCGATGCTTCGCTGACCTATATCGCCGGCGTGGCCTATCTTGGCGTGGTGGCGTCGGCGATGGCGTTCAGCCTCTATTACCGGCTGATTCGCGAGATGGGCGCCGGCAAGGCAGCCTATACCAGCGTGATCATCCCGCTGGTGGCGATGACACTTTCGACGCTGTTCGAAGGCTATCGCTGGTCGGCGCTGGCGGTGGCGGGGGCGGTGCTGGCGCTGGTCGGGCTGGTGACGGCGTTGCGCAGCCGCGATTGAGACCGGAACCCGGGTCTCGCCTGATGGTTAATGGGAGCCAGAAGGAATCGATCATGAAGACAATTCTCGTGGCTATCGACGCCGATGAAGGCCAGGAAGCGCGCTTGCAGGCGGCGTTCGATGTCGCCCGAGCCTGTTCAGGACATGTCGTATGCGTGCAGGTGACGCCCTATGCAGTCTATGCGGTGGGCGATACCGGGTTGGGGGCGTTCCCGATGGCTTCGTTGGTCGAGGCAATTGATTCCGAGCGACAGCGCCAACGCAGCGAAATCGAAGCGCGGCTTCAGGCCGAGGGTGTGGCCTGGGAGTGGTTGGCGCGCGATGGTGACCTGGTCGACACGCTTACGATCCTGTCGCGGTTGGCGGATATCGTGGTGATGAACAGCGGGCCGTTTGCCGTTGAAACCAGCGTGAAGATCGGGCTGACCGGCGATGTGGCGATGGCGGCGCTGACGCCGGTGCTGGCCGTGCCGCCACAGTCCCGGGGTTTCGCAGTGTCGGGCCCGGCGGTGGCGGCGTGGGATGGGTCGCCGGAAGCGGCGCTGGCGCTGCGGACGGCGTTGCCGTTGTTGCGGTTGGCGTCAGAGGTGCATCTGCTGACCGTGGCGGAAAACAACCCCGATCTGAGCGGGCGCGATGCAGCTGCCTATCTGGCGCGGCACGGCGTTGCGGCGGAGGTCATCGAGCGCGAAGCCGGTGGCGAGACCATCGAAATGGTGATCAGGGGCGTGTTGAGCGAGGTTGGCGCGACGTGGCTGGTGCAGGGTGCCTATGGCCATTCGCGGCTGCGGCAGACGCTTTTCGGCGGCGTGACGAAGGGTTTGCTGGGCGATGCCCCGGTGCCGATGCTGATCGCGCATTGAAGATGTCGTTATCCTCCCCCGGGAAGGGGAGGACCAAAGTCAGGACAGCGCCTTCGCCGCGCGCCACAGCTTTTCGATTGTCGCCGGCATCTCGACCTGCGTGCCGTCGAGCGCATCGATGATGGCGTTCATGATCGAGGGCATGGCGCCGATGGTGCCGGCCTCGCCGCAGCCCTTGACCCCCAGCGGGTTGGTTGGGCTGGGCGTGCCCAGCGTGTCGAAACCAATCGTTGACGGCATGTCGTCGGCGCGGGGAACGCCATAGTCCATGAAGCTGCCGGTGATCAGCTGGCCGTCTTCGGTATAAACGACGTCTTCGAGCAGCGCTTGTCCCAGCCCTTGCGCGACGCCGCCGTGGATCTGGCCTTCGACGAGCATCGGATTGACCAGTTTGCCGAAGTCATCGACCAGCGAATAGCGCGCGACGGTGACCTTGCCGGTTTGCGGATCGAGGGCGATTTCGGCGATGTGGCAGCCGTTGGGGAAGGTGGGCGCGGGCTTTCCGGTGGTGTATTTGCTGCGGCCATCGAGGCCGCCGGGGTGCGCCGCCGCCAGTTCGGCCAGGCTGCGCGTCGCATTGCTGCCACGCGCTCGGAACACGCCATCGGCATAATCGATTTCGGCGGCATCAAGGTCGATCTTGGCGAGAGCGATGCCGCGTTCGATCATGCCGTCGGCAGCCACCAGGCAGGCGCCGCCGCCGAAGGCCATCGACCGCGAGCCGCCAGTGCCATGGCCGACCTCCAGCCGGTCGGTGTCGCCCTGGACGATGCGGATTTCGTCCATATCGATCCCGAGCTTTTCGCTGAGTACCTGCGCATAGGCGGTTTCATGCCCCTGGCCGTTCGATTGCGTGCCCACCGCCATTTCAACGATGCCATCGGCGGCGACGCGGACGTCGGCATATTCATCGGTGCCGCCGCCGCCGGCGATTTCGACATAATAGGCCATGCCGCGGCCGTAGCGCAGGCCTTTGGCCTGCGCCGCCGCCTTGCGCTGCGGAAAGCCGGCCCAGTCGGCCTGCGCCATCGCCTTGTCGAGCACGGCGGGGAAATTGCCGATGTCGAAGGTCAGCCCGATGCCGTTGTCGTGCGGCAGTTCAGCCGGGGTCAGCAAATTCTTGCGGCGGATTTCGTCCACCTCGACGCCGGTGGCGCGGGCGGCGGCTTCGATCAGCCGTTCCATGACATAGG
>JAYUUE010000144.1:0-4780 GCA_043754785.1 Polymorphobacter sp.
GCTCCACCCCATTGAGCAGCGGCGTCAGCCACGGCAGCGGGTGCTCGTCGATCATGTAGATGGGTTTCATGCCGAGTTGCTTCATGCGCCAGTCGGCGGTGAAGCGGACGTATTTCTTGATGTCGGTGGGAGTCATGCCCGGCACCGGGCCCATTTCGAAGGCGAGGTCGACGAAGGCGTCCTCCATCCGCACAGTTCTCTGGCAGATGTCGGCGATATCGTCGCGCAGCTTGCTCGTCATCACGCCGGTTTCGGCGCAGAAGGCGTGGAACAGCTTGATGATGCCTTCGCAGTGGAGCGATTCGTCGCGGACGCTCCAGGTGACGATCTGGCCCATGCCCTTCATCTTGTTGAAGCGCGGGAAGTTCATCAGCATCGCAAAGCTGGCGAACAGCTGCAGGCCCTCCGTAAAGCCACCGAACATCGCCAGCGTCCGCGCGATATCGGTGTCGGTTTCGACGCTGAAATTGGCCATATATTCGTGTTTGTCGCGCATTTCCTTATAGTTGAGGAAGGCACTGTATTCGCTTTCGGGCATGCCGATGGTGTCGAGCAGATGCGAATACGCGGCAATGTGCACCGTCTCCATGTTGCTGAACGCCGCCAGCATCATCTTGATCTCCGTCGGCTTGAACACCCGGCCGTATTTTTCGTGATAACAGTCCTGCACCTCGACATCGGCCTGGGTGAAGAAACGGAAAATCTGCGTCAGCAGGTTACGCTCCTGCTCGGTCAGCTTCTGCGCCCAGTCACGGCAATCCTCGCCCAGCGGAACCTCCTCCGGCATCCAGTGGATCTGCTGCTGGCGTTTCCAGAAATCATAGGCCCAGGGGTATTCGAAGGGCTTGTAGGATTTCGAGGCCTTGAGGAGTGACATGGGGTTTGCCTTTTAAGAAGAAGAGCCTCTGGCGGCTGGGGCCTTAGGCCCCAGACCCCGTTTTGGGATCTGGGTATAAACTGTGGGAGGGGGCCGTGGCGTTGCGTCGTGGAATGCAGCGCCGCGGCCCCCTCGCCGTCCAGCCGGGCAGCATCCCGGCCGGCCCTCCGGTCACCCGGAGTCATGCCCTGCTGTTAGGCACGGCATTCTTGCAACAGGAATCCGGGGCCCAAGGACCCGGCCACCTGAGGCATGCTTCATTGGCAAGCTAAACACTCATCATAATCCTTCATCTCCATCCGCAGCACCGGCGCGTCGGCGGTGTTGTCGGCTTCCACGCCGCCGGCGAAGCCGGCCCGCTGGATGCTCATCGAGCGAAGATAATAGAGCGATTTGATGCCCAACTCCCATGCGCGATAATGCAGCATGAGCAGGTCCCATTTCTCCACATCGGCGGGGATGAACAGGTTGAGCGACTGCGCCTGGTCGATATAGGGCGTGCGATCACCGGCAAGTTCGAGCAGCCAGCGCTGGTCGATCTCGAAGGCGGTGCGGAACACAGCTTTCTCATCGGCAGTCAGGAAATCCAGATGCCCGACCGAGCCGCCCTGTTCGAGGATAGAGTTCCAGACGGCGTCGCTGTTCTTCGACTTGGCGATCAGCAGTTTTTCGAGATACGGATTGCGCACCGAAAAGCTGCCCGACAGCGTCTTGTGGGTGTAGATATTGGCGGGGATCGGCTCCACACAGGCGCTGGTGCCGCCGGCGATGATGGAGATGCTGGCGGTGGGGGCGATCGCCATCTTGCAGCTGAAACGCTCCATGACGCCCATGTCGGCGGCGTCCGGGCACGGCCCGCGCTCGGCCGCCAGCGCCATCGACGCCTGATCGACCTGGGCCCGGATGTGCTTGAACATCTTCAGGTTCCAGCTTTTGGCCATTGCGCCTTCAAAGGCGATGCCGCGTGCCTGGTAAAAGCTGTGGAGGCCCATGACGCCAAGGCCGACCGAGCGTTCGCGTTCCGCTGCATATTTGGCGCGCGCCATTTCGGGTTCGGCGCGGTCGATATAGTCCTGCAGCACGTTATCGAGGAAGCGCATGCAGTCTTCAATGAAGTGCGGGTCATCGTGCCATTGGTCCCAGGTTTCCAGGTTGAGCGACGACAGGCAGCATACCGCGGTGCGATCATTGCCGAGGTGATCGACACCGGTGGGCAGCGTGATTTCCGAGCACAGGTTCGAGGTGGAGACCTTGAGCCCCAGATCGCGCTGGTGCTTGGGCATGGTGCGGTTCACTTCGTCGATGAAGATGATGTACGGCTCCCCGGTCGCCAGCCGCGTTTCGACGAGCTTGGTGAACAGCCCGCGGGCATCGACTTCCGCGCGCTTTTCTCCAGTTTTCGGGCTGACCAGATCAAAGCTGGTGCCATCGCGGACGGCCGCCATGAAGGCATCGGTGATGAGCACGCCGTGGTGGAGGTTGAGCGCCTTCCTGTTGAAATCGCCCGAGGGTTTGCGGATTTCGAGGAATTCCTCGATTTCCGGGTGATTGACGTCGAGATAGACGGCGGCCGAACCGCGGCGCAGGCTGCCCTGGCTGATGGCGAGGGTGAGCGAATCCATGACGCGGACGAACGGGATGATGCCGCTGGTCTTGCCGTTCAAACCGACGGGTTCACCGATGCCGCGGACATTGCCCCAATAGGTGCCGATGCCGCCACCGCGCGACGCCAGCCAGACATTCTCGTTCCAGGTGTTGACGATGGCTTCAAGGCTGTCGCCGACCGAATTGAGGTAGCAGGAAATGGGCAGCCCGCGCCCGGTGCCGCCGTTGGAGAGCACCGGGGTCGAAGGCATGAACCACAGCTGCGACATGTGATCGTAAAGCCGCTGGGCGTGTTCGGCATTGTCGGCATAGGCGGCTGCCACGCGCGCGAACAGATCCTGATAGGATTCGCCGGGCAGCAGATAGCGGTCGTTCAATGTCTCGCGGCCAAAATCGTTAAGCAGCGCGTCGCGGCTGCGATCGACGATGATCGGGAATTTCCACGCCATGACTTCGTTCGATGCGCGTTTTGCTGCGGGCGCCGCGGCTGATGCCGGGGCGGATATGCTGGCGCCCGCGATCGGATCTAGCACAAGCATGTCGCCCGCATGGGCGCTGTCGTCACTGTCACTTTGAAACTCACTCACCCGTGTCACTCCCGATTCTTTCTGCGCGGACCTAGATGCTGTGACTGGTCCGGAATATTCTCGATTCTCGCCTGCGCCGGAGCATGGTAGGTGGAGAACAAACCGGGGTCACGCGCCAAATCGCCGCGAAGGATCTTATCCCCGATATCCACAGCCAACGGTCATGCTGGCCATTCGCCCTCCTCCCGCCTGAGACGCTACAGCTTGTGTAGCAACCCGCGTGCCCGGCTATAGATAGTGCCTGAACCTTGTTCAAACACAAGCGACTTTTCTGCGGACGCGGCAAATTTGATGCTTGCTTGCAAGGTCAATGACTTGGGAATCAGCGGCGAAACCGCAGGTGGACCCGGCGGCGTCTCACGGCTATGTCCAACGCGCTTCGCGGCCAAGCGACGCACGGATTTTGCACCGCCCCAAAAGGCTTCGCCATGACAGTTATTGCCCAGGACGATGTGATTGAATCGGTCGCCGATGCGCTCCAGTACATCAGCTACTTTCATCCCATTGACTATATAAGAGCGCTGGGTCGGGCTTACGAGGCGGAAGCCGGGCCGGCAGCGAAGGACGCCATCGCACAGATTTTGACCAATTCGCGGATGTGCGCCGAGGGGCATCGGCCGATCTGCCAGGACACCGGGATCGTCGTGGCGTTCGTGAAGGTCGGCATGAATGTGCGCTGGAGTCATAGGGGTTCGGGCGCGACGATGAGCCTGGCCGACATGATCGACGAGGGGGTGCGGCGGGCGTATCTGAACCCGGAAAACCGACTGCGGGCGTCGATTGTTGCGGACCCGGCGTTCGGGCGGGTGAACACGCGCGACAACACGCCGGCGGTGACGCATGTCGAGCTGGTGCCGGGGAACACAGTGGAGATCACCGTGGCGGCGAAGGGCGGGGGCTCGGAGAACAAGACCAAGTTCGCCATGCTCAACCCGTCGGACTCGATCCGCGACTGGGTGGTCAATACCGTGCCGCTGATGGGCGCGGGCTGGTGCCCGCCGGGGATGCTGGGTATCGGCATTGGCGGCTCGGCGGAAAAGGCGATGCTGCTGGCCAAGGAATCGCTGATGCTGCCGATCGACATGGCGGAGTTGAAGCTGCGCGGGCCAAATTCTAAGCTCGAAGAGTTGCGGATCGAGCTGTTCGAGGCAGTGAACGACTTGGGCATCGGCGCGCAGGGGTTGGGCGGGCTGTCGACTATCCTCGACGTAAAGATTCTGGACACGCCGACGCACGCCGCGTCGAAGCCGATTGCGATGATCCCCAATTGCGCGGCGACCCGCCACGCGCATTTCGTGCTCGATGGCTCGGGGCCGACGTATCTGGAGGCGCCGAATCTGGCGGACTGGCCCAAGGTTGAATGGAAACCGTCGAAAGAGGCGATCCGCGTCGATTTGGACGCGCTGACTCAGGCAGAGGTGGCGGCGTGGAAGCCAGGCGACCGGTTGCTGCTCAGCGGCCGAATGCTGACCGGGCGCGATGCGGCGCACAAGCGGATGGTGGACATGCTGGCGCGGGGCGAAGCGCTGCCGGTCGATTTCACCAATCGGGTGATTTATTACGTTGGCCCGGTTGATCCGGTGCGCGACGAGGTGGTCGGGCCAGCGGGGCCGACGACAGCGACGCGGATGGATAAGTTCACCGAGGAAATGCTGGGCAAAACCGGCCTGATTGCGATGGTCGGCAAGGCCGAGCGCGGCCCGGCGGGAAT
>JAYUUE010000145.1:0-4775 GCA_043754785.1 Polymorphobacter sp.
AGTTCCCACGCCTGGAAGAACGGCGTCCAGTCGATATAAGGAATCAATTCGGCAACGGTCACATCATCGATGACCTGCGCGCCGGCGAACGCCGGCCGCACCGGCGGATGGCCTGCAAAATCCGGCACAAAGCCATTCGCCCGCGCTTCGTCCAGCGTCACCAGCTTGGATTGGCCGCTGTTGGCGCGTTTGACACGAATACCCTCATATTCGCGCGCCGTTGCCGCCACCAGGTCATCCTTCAACGTATCGCTGACCATTGTTCCCGCCACGCCCACGGCACGCGACGCATCGAGGACATGGATGACCGGGCCATGATAGGCTGGCGCGATCCGCAACGCCGTGTGTACCCGCGACGTCGTCGCGCCGCCGATAAGCAGCGGCATCGTCATGCCGGCGCGCTGCATTTCGGCAGCGACCGTCACCATCTCGTCGAGCGATGGCGTGATGAGCCCCGAAAGGCCGATCATATCGGCGCCCTGGTCGTTCGCCGCTTTCAGGATCGTCTGGAATGGCACCATCACACCCAAGTCAACGACTTCGAAATTGTTGCACTGAAGCACGACGCCAACGATATTCTTGCCGATGTCATGAACGTCGCCCTTGACCGTCGCCATGATGATCTTACCCTTCGACGAGGAAGCGCCATCGGGACCGAGCAGCTTTTCGGCCTCGATATACGGTAGCAGATGTGCCACCGCCTTCTTCATCACCCGTGCCGACTTTACCACCTGCGGCAGGAACATCTTGCCCGTGCCGAACAGGTCACCCACCACGTTCATGCCGTCCATGAGCGGTCCTTCGATTACGTCGATCGGGCGCCCACCGCTTTCAAATGCGAGCAGCCGCGCTTCCTCGGTATCCTCGACGACAAACGCATCGAGCCCCTTCACCAGCGCATGTTCGAGCCGTTTCGACACCGGTAGCAGCCGCCACTCATCAGTGGGCTTTTCGGCGACTTTGCCGTCACCCTTGTATTTGTCAGCGATCGCCAGCAGTCGGTCCGTGGAGTCGTCGCGCCGATTGAGCACCACGTCCTCGCACGCCTCGCGCAGTTCACCCGGGATGGCGTCGTAGACATCGAGCTGCCCGGCATTGACAATGCCCATGTCCATGCCAGCGCGGATGGCGTGCAGCAGGAAGACCGAATGCATCGCCCGCCGCACCGGCTCATTGCCGCGGAACGAGAAGCTCAGGTTCGAAACGCCGCCCGAAATATGCGCGTGCGGGCAGCGACGCTTGATCTCGGCGCAGGCCTCGATGAAGTCGTTGCCATAATTATTGTGCTCCTCGATTCCCGTCGCCACGGCGAAGATATTGGGATCGAAGATGATATCGGCCGGCTCGAACCCGATGCCGATCAGCAGCTTGTAGGCGCGTTCGCAAATTTCGACCTTGCGATTGGCTGTATCCGCCTGGCCCCTCTCGTCAAACGCCATGACCACCGCTGCGGCGCCATAGCGCATAATCTTGCGCGCGCTCTCCAGAAAAGGTGCCTCGCCTTCCTTCAGGCTGATTGAATTGACGATGCCCTTGCCGGCCAGGCACTTCAGCCCGGCTTCGATGACGCTCCATTTCGAGCTGTCGACCATCACCGGCACCCGCGCGATATCGGGCTCGGCGGCGATCAGCTTGAGGAAGGTCACCATGGCAAATTCGCTGTCGAGCAATCCTTCATCCATGTTTATGTCAATGATTTGCGCGCCATTTTCCACTTGCTGGCGCGCCACTTCGACAGCAGCGGAATAGTCGCCGTTGAGGATCAGTTTCTTGAACGCAGCCGAACCGGTGACATTGGTGCGCTCGCCGATGTTGATGAAATTGGCGATGGCAGGCTGCGCCAAATCTTGAAGATCAAGCTGCAAAGGAATAGGCCTCCAGGCCCGAGAGCCGCATGGCAGCGGCCTCAGCGGGGATCACCCGCGGCGAATATTTCGCCACCTGCGCCGCCATCGCGGCAATATGCGCCGGGGTGGTGCCGCAACAGCCACCAACGATGTTGACCAGGCCTTCGCTGGCCCAGTCACCCACCAAGCTGCCGGTGGTCACCGGCTCCTCGTCATACTGTCCCAGATCGTTCGGCAGCCCGGCGTTGGGATAAACTTGGAGCAGTGTGTCCGCGACCTTTGAAAGCGCGACGACATGCGGCCGCAATTCAGTGGCGCCGAAGGAGCAGTTGAGGCCGACCGTCAGTGGCTTCACATGGCGGATCGAATGCCAGAACGCCTCGACAGTCTGGCCAGACAAATTACGTCCCGAAAGATCGGTCAGTGTCATCGACAGCATCACCGGCAGTTCGCGACCAAGGGCCTCAGCCGCCTCGGCAGCGGCAAAGGCGGCCGCCTTGGCGTTGAGCGTATCGAACACCGTTTCGATCAGGATGATGTCGACGCCGCCTTCGACTAGCGAATCGATCTGTTCGCGATAAACTGACTTTACCCCGTCGAAATCGACTTCTCGAAACCCCGGATCGGACACGCGCGGTGACAACGACAATGTCTTGTTGGTCGGCCCCAGTGCGCCCGCGACAAAACGGGATCGGCCATCGGCGGCCGTTGCGGCGTCACAGCATTCGCGAATGATGCGCGCCGCAGCGTAATTGATGTCACCCACAAGATGCTCAGCGCCATAATCGGCTTGCGAAATGCGGTTGGCGTTGAAGGTGTTGGTCGCCAAAATGTCGGCGCCGGCGGCAAGATATTGTTTGCATACTCCGGCAATCGCCGCTGGCCGGGTCAGATTCAACATGTCATTATTGCCCTTCTGGTCCATCGGCAGCTCCAGATCGCCTTTGTAATCAACCTCGGTCAGGCCGAGTCCCTGGATCGCGGTGCCATAGGGTCCGTCCTTGACTAGGATGCGCGAGGCAGCGGCGGCGCGAAAGCGTTCGGATACGGTCATGCAGCAACTTTCAAGTCAGGTGCGGCCGGCCGCACCCCGAGCATATGGCAGATCGCATAGGTCAGTTCGGCACGGTTGAGCGTATAGAAATGGAAATTGCGGACACCGCCAGCGTACAGCCGGCGACATTGTTCTGCCGCGACACTTGCCGCGACCAACTGGCGCGCTGCCGGCTTGTCGTCCAGTCCTGCAAACAGCCGCGCCATCCACGCTGGTACATCGGTACCGCACGGCTCGGCCATGCGTTGCAAATTCGCGAAATTGACCACAGGCAAGATGCCGGGAACGATTTCGGCGTTGATACCAGCCGCTGCGACACGATCGCGAAAACGGAAGAAGGTATCGGGTTCAAAAAAGAACTGGGTTATTCCGCGCGTCGCACCGGCATCAAGCTTGGCACGCAACGCGTCAAGATCGGCGCTGGCATCGCGCGCCTCGGGGTGAACTTCGGGATAGGCGCTCACCGAAATCTCGAAATCATGGCGCTTTTTCAGCCCGGCCACCAACGCCGCCGCCGAAGCATAGCCATCCGCCCTGGCCTCGAAAACCGCATCCTTGGCCGGCGGGTCACCACGCAGCGCAACGATGTGCCGAACGCCCGCCGCCCAGTATTCATCGGCAATGGCATCAATTTCATAGCGACTGGCATTGACGCAAGTCAGATGCGCCGCCGGCGGAATTCGCGTTTCGCGGGCGATTCGCTCCACTGTCGCATGGGTGCGTTCGCGCGTTGAACCGCCAGCGCCATAAGTGACGGAGACAAAGCGCGGGGAAAGCGGCGCCAGCGTTTCCACCGATTGCCACAGCGTCACCTCCATGGCTTCGGTTTTGGGCGGGAAAAACTCGAAACTCACCGCCACGTCGCCAGGCAGATCGGCATAAAGGGGGCCATTCAAGGCTCGCGCCGCATCGGCCATATCCTGTATTGAAAGGGTCACGCCGCTTTCCTTTCGCTCGTCACGGTGTGGGCGCGCGTACCCAGCCACAGCGTTACGCCTATGGCCCGTGGATCGGGCAGCCGTGCCGCGACAGCGCCCAAAAGCCCCGCTGCGTTCATCCAGTCCAGCACCTGGCGATCAGCAAAACCCAGACGCAAGTGGCGTTGCTGGTTGCGCAACTCCTCGCGGCCGTGGGGCATGAAATCCACAACCAGCAACTGTCCACCCGGCGCCAGCACCCGCGCCGCCTCGGCGATCACAGCTGCTGGATCATCGGCAAAGTGCAACACCTGATGAAACACCAACGTGTTTACACTCGCATCGCCGCGCGGCAGCGCATACATGTCGCCGCGCCGCACTTCGGCATGTCGTAGCCCCGCGCCTTCGATGCGGCCGCGCGCCAGCCGCAGCATTTCGGGGCTGCGATCGATTCCCAGAGCCGACGCGGCGCGCGGCCCAAGGAGTTCGATCATTCGTCCGGTACCGGTGCCAACATCGACAAGGACGCCCAAATCGCGCCCACCCAGCGCCGTCACGATCGCAGCCTCGACGTCGCTTTCAGAGATATGCAGCGAACGTTCACGATCCCAGTCCGCCGCATGTGCTGCGAACCAGGCGTCGGCGGAGGCTGCACGTTCAGCCCTCACTGCGACCAGCCGCACCTGATCGGCAACGCCGGCATCGACGGCGAGCGCGTCCACAGCCGCCAGCACTGGACCCGCTACCGCCGAATTGCCCAGCCGGACGAACACCCAGGCGCCTTCCTTGGCGCGCTTAACGAGGCCGGCATCGGCAAGGATACGGATGTGGCGGGAGACGCGCGGCTGACTCTGGTCGAGCACGGCGGCAATTTCACCGACAGAAAGCTCCATGCGCCGGACGAGCAACAGGATCCGCACCCGACTGGGGTCCGCCAACGCCCGCAAAATGATCAGC
>JAYUUE010000146.1:0-14570 GCA_043754785.1 Polymorphobacter sp.
GGCTTCTCTGGCGACAAGGCGATGACGCGCGTCGACCGGCTGTCGGGGGGCGAGCGGGCGCGGCTGGCGCTGGCGCTGATCACGCGAGACGCGCCGCACTTGCTGATCCTCGACGAGCCGACCAACCATCTTGACGTCGACAGCCGCGAGGCGCTGGTCCAGGCGCTCAACGGCTATGATGGCGCGGTCATCCTCGTCAGCCACGACCGCCACATGGTCGAGCTGACCGCCGACCGGCTGGTCCTGGTCGAGGACGGCGCGGCGACCGAATATGCCGGCAGCATCGACGATTATATCGACTTCGTGCTCGGCCGAAACCAACCCAAGGTCGAGACCAAGGCGAAATCCGCGAAGTCCGACAAGAAGGCGCGCGATGCCTCGGCCAAGCTCAGGCAGGCCGCGGTCGAGGCCGAGCAGGCAAGCGCCAAGCTGGCGGCGCAATGCTCGGCGATCGACCAGGCAATGTTCGATCCGAAGACCGCCACGCCCGATCTCGCGGCGCTGCCGATGAGCGAATTGTCGCGCCGCCGCGCCGCGCTGGCGACCGAGCTGGCCGAAGCCGAGGCGCGCTGGCTCGAGGCAAGCGAACAGCTCGAGCGCGCCGCCGCCTAAGGTTATTAACGCAGCGGCGGCTCGTCGAAGCTGCGCAGCTTGCGCGAGTGGAGGCCGTCGCCTTCCTGCTTAAGCAGGTTGAGCGCCTCGATCCCGATCCGCAGATGCTGGCTGACGGCGCGCTCGTAAAAGGCGTTGGCTTGGCCGGGCAACTTGAGTTCGCCGTGGAGCGGCTTGTCCGATACGCACAGCAAGGTGCCGTAGGGGACGCGGAAGCGATAGCCCTGCGCGGCGACGGTCGCCGACTCCATGTCGATCGCCACCGCCCGGCTCTGGTTGAAGCGCAGTGCCGAGCGGGTGAAGCGCAATTCCCAGTTGCGGTCGTCGGTGGTGACGACGGTCCCGGTGCGCAGTCGCCGCTTGAGCCCGTCCTCGTCCTCGCCGGTGACTTGGGCGGCGGCGCGGAACAGCGCGGTCTGGACCTCGGCGATCGCCGGGATCGGGATTTCGACCGGCAGCAGGTCGTCAAGGACATGATCATCGCGCAGATAGGCGTGGGCGAGGACATAGTCGCCAATCGTCTGGCTCGGCCGGAGCCCGCCGCAATGGCCGATCATCAGCCACGCCTCGGGCCGCAGCACCGCCAGATGGTCGCAGATCGTCTTGGCATTGGCGGGGCCCACCCCGATGTTGACCAACGTGATGCCCACCCGCCCCGGCGCCGTCAGATGCCACGCCGGCATCTGGTATTTGCGCCACGCCACATCGTCCGCCGCGCGCGCCGATTCGTCGTCGCCGGCGAAAATATCCAACCCGCCGGGGCACGCCAGCCGCTCATAACCATGCTCGCCGAGCTGCGAACAACCCCAGCGCACGAACTCGTCGACATAGCGGTGATAGTTGGTCAGCAGGATATAATGCTGGAAATCCTCCGGCGCCGTCCCGGTATAATGCTTCAGCCGCGCCAGCGAGAAATCGGTGCGCGGACCATCGAACAGCGCCAGCGGCCGCGTTTCCGCCAAACGATCGTCCCACAGCCCATCGGGCAATTCGTCGCCGATCGCCTGCAATTCGGTCGTCGGGAACCAGCGCGCCAGGTCCGACGCCGCCGCCGCATCAAGCCGCAGGTCGGCAGCGCCATCGAGGACGTAAGGATAAGGTATTTCGACCTCTGACCGCCCCGTTGTCACCGTCACATCATAATCGGCCATCAACAGGTCGAGCTGCTCGACCAGATACGCCCGGTAAAGTTCCGGCCGCGTCACCGTCGTTGCATAATTGCCGGGGCGGTTGAGCCGGGCAAAAGCGCGCACTGGCCGCTGCATCCCGTGATTGCCTTCATAGACAACGCGCAATTCCGGGTAGGACCAATCGCCGCGCACCCGCGCCGCTGCATCGGGGGCATGGCCCTCGTTGATATAGTCCCGCAGCGCCTCGCGCAGTGCCGCCGTCGCTCCGGCATGGATGAGGACGAGCTGATCGACGAGATCGGAGGATGTCTGGGTCATCGACCGTCACTGCCCGAATCCGCGAACGCTGTCATCACGGGCTTGACCCACAACCCAGTCTTCCTATGCGATACACGCAGCGCGTGGCCGGGATGACAGGGAAGCAAAATGCAATTCGACCTTACCGATGACCAGCGCGCCATTCAGGAAGCCGCCCGCCGCTTCACCGCCGACCAGATCACGCCGCATGCCGCTGAATGGGATGAAAAGCACATCTTCCCGCGTGCCACCATCAAAGCCGCCGCCGAACTCGGCTTTGCCGCCATTTACGTCCGCGAGGAAAATGGCGGCATCGGGCTCGGCCGGCTCGAGGCGGCGTTGATCATGGAGGCGATGGCCTATGGCTGCGCCTCGACCAGCGCCTTCATTTCGATCCACAACATGGCCGCATGGATGATCGATGGCTTCGGCGATGCAGCGCTCCAGGCCAAATATCTTCCCGGCCTCGTCACCATGGACGTCATCGCCAGCTATTGCCTGACCGAACCCGGATCGGGCAGCGACGCCGCTGCACTGAAAACCCGCGCCGTGCGGGACGGCGATGATTACATCGTTACCGGCTCCAAGGCCTTCATCTCCGGCGGCGGCGTCAACGATATCTATGTCACCATGGTCCGCACCGGCGTCGATGGTCCCAAGGGCATATCCTGCCTTGTCATCGAAAAGGACATGCCGGGTGTCAGCTTCGGCGCGCCGGAACGAAAGCTCGGCTGGCATTCGCAGCCGACAACCCAGGTCAACTTCGACACCGTTCGCGTACCCATCGGCAACCTTGTCGGTGCCGAGGGCCAGGGCTTTGCCATCGCCATGGCCGGGCTCGACGGCGGCCGCCTCAACATCGGCGCGTGCAGCCTCGGCGGCGGACAGCGCGCGCTCGACGAAGCCATTGGCTACACCCGCCAGCGAACGCAATTCGGCAAAGCCATCGCCGATTTCCAGGCGACGCAATTCAAGCTGGCGGACATGGAAACCGAGCTCGCCGCCGCCCGCGCGCTGCTTTACCAGGCCGCCGCCAAAGTCTCCGCCGACGCCCCCGACAAGACGCGTTTTGCGGCCATGGCCAAGCGCCTCGCCACCGATACCGGCATGGCGGTGGCTGACCGCGCCCTGCAACTCCACGGCGGTTACGGCTATCTCATGGACTTTCCGGTCGAGCGCATCTTTCGCGACCTGCGCGTCCACCAAATCCTCGAAGGCACCAACGAAGTCATGCGGATGATCACGGCGCGCGAGCTTCTGCGAGCGAGCAATTGACGGTCGCCGCACCTGGGCCCCGCTGGCTCCCGGCCTTCGCCGCCGCCAACGCCGTTCTGGCTCTTACCTTTGGCACTTTCGCCGCGCACGGCATCAAAGACCCCCAGGCGCGTGAGTGGATCATGACCGGGGTGATGTTCCAGCTGCCGCACGTCGCCGCGGTTTTCGGCCTGATCGCCTGGCGCAACACTAAACTGGTGCGCAGCGGCGCATGGGCGGTGGCGATCGGCAGCCTGATCTTCGCCGCCGATCTCGACGCGCTGGCGTTGGGCGCCCCGCGCTGGGTCGCGGCGCTCGCCCCCATCGGCGGCTCGATGATGATGTTCGGCTGGCTGTTCATCGGCCTCGTCGCGCTTGCCGGCGACAAACTCAAGTCTGAGACCGAATAGTCCTCCCGCTCACGCCGCCGTCTTGGCTGCGATCCAATAGTCGATCTTGGCCTCCAGCACCGCCATCGGCAGCGCCCCGGTCATCAGCACCTGCTCATGAAACTGCCGGATGTCGAACTTGCGCCCCAGTGCCGCCTCGGCCTTGGCGCGCAGCCGGGTGATCGTCAGCTGCCCGACCTTGTATGCCAAAGCCTGCGACGGGATGGCGATATAGCGCTCGACCTCCGCAGTCGCATCGGTCCGGCTCATCGCGCTGTGATCGAGCATGTATTTGATCGCCTGGTCGCGCGTCCCCCCCTTGGAATGCAGGCCAGTATCGACGACCAGCCGCATGGCGCGCAGCATCTCGTCGCCATAACGGCCCATCAACTGATACGGGTCCTTGAACATCCCCAGTTCCGGCCCCAGGCTTTCGGCATACAGCGCCCAGCCTTCGACAAAGGCGGTGTTGCCGCCAAAGCGCTGGAACGGCGGCAGCGCCGTGTTTTCCTGCGCCAGGCTGATCTGGAAATGATGCCCGGGAATGGCCTCGTGGAGATACAAGGTCTCCACCCCCCAGGTCGACCGCGACGGCAGGTCATAGCTGTTGAAATAGAATACCCCCGGCCGCGATCCATCGGGAGCGCCGCCCTGATACGACCCCGCCGCATCGGTCTTTTCCTTGAACGACGGCACCGGGCGGATTTCCAGCTTCGACTTCGGCACCGCCGAGAATAGCGCCGGAACCGCCGCATCGACCCGCTTGCCGACGACGAAATAGCTGTCGGTCAGCGCCTGCTTCGACACTGGCTGGAACTTGGGATTGGTTCGCAAATCCTCGAAGAATTCCGCCAACGTTCCCTTGAAGCCGACTTGGCGCTTCACAGCCTCCATGCCCTTGGTGATCCGCGCCACTTCGGACAGGCCCAGTTCGTGAATCTGCTCCGCCGTCAGGTCGGTCGTCGTCGTGCTGGCGATCAGATATTTGTACAGCGCCGGTCCGCCCGGCATCTGCCCCAGCCCGACACTGGCCCGCGCCGCCGGCAGATACTCGGTCTTCAAAAAATCGCGCAGTCGCAGCAGCGCCGGGTTGACCTGGGTGGCGATCGCCTTGGCATAGTCCGCCTTCAACCGCGCCTGGTCGGCGGGGGTGATGGTGTCGGGAAACTTGGCGACCGGCTCCATCATCACTGCGCCATCGACGCCGGGCTTGAGCAGATTATCGAGCTGATCGATGACATTCTGCACCACCAGCTTGGGCTGCACCACGCCGGTTTTCATGCCATGGCGAAAGCGCACGATCGCTGCATCGATAAAGCTGACAAACCCCGGCAGTCGCGCCAGCCCGGCGTCATAATCGGCCAGCGTCTTGTAAGGCGCGGCGCCCTCGCCCGACGAGAATTCGGGGAAGAAGGTGTGGATCCCATAGAAATGATCGATCGGCCGATCAATGCTCGCCGCCAGAATCGCCGGGTCAAAGCCCTTCAGATCGGTGGTGCGCTGCCATTTGAACACGTCATAGCTGACCTTGTCATTCGCGTTCAGCACCGACCGATCGATCGCTGCCAGCGCCGCCAGATCATCGATCGCCGCCTGTTTTTCGGCGGCGTACCAGGCATCCGAAATGCCGTCGCCAAATTCCCCGGCATGGCTCAGGTCGCCGCGAAATACTCGCCCGATCGGGTTGCGGTTGAGGCTGGCCTCGTCGCTGGCGTTGAACAGCGCGCGCAGCCGCTCAGTCGGCGTTTTCGCCGGCGCCGCGACCATTGCCGCCGGAGTCTGTGCAGCGACTGGGGCCATCGCGGCGAGGCTGGCAGCAAGCAGGAGCAAGGAACGAACGCGCATGACAGGAAACTCCGGAAACATCATTCTGTATTGCCGATATAACACGCTGCCCACCGCCGCAATCGCTGTTTGCGGTTGCCCGCGCCCATTGCCATAACGTCAGAAAGCCAAAGCGTTGGGGAGTAGCGGTTTGAAAATCACGCGCGCGACGCTTGCGGCTTTTGCCGCTCCCTGCCTGCCGATTGCCGCCAATGGCCTGCCGGTCGTTGTCTACCTTCCGCCTTATTATGCCAGCACACTCGGGCTTCCGCTGGCCGTCGTCGGCTTCATCTTCTTTGTCGTGCGCTTCGTCGATGTGCCGCTCGATCCGATCATCGGCCATCTGGTGGACCGCACCGATACGCGTTTCGGCCGCTTTCGGCCCTGGATGGCCGGCGGCGCGCTGGTGATGATGCTCGGCCTCGCCATGGTGTTCATGGCAAGCCCCGGCCTGTCGCCGCTGCGCGCCTTTGCCGGCCTGCTGGTGATGTATCTCGGCTATTCGGCATTGCTCGTCGCCCACACCGCCTGGGGGGCGGTGATGTCCGACGATTATCACGAGCGCTCGCGGATCTTCGGCTGGTGGCAGGCGAGCAATCTGCTCGGCCTGTTCCTCATCCTCGGCGTGCCGCCGCTGGCACAAAAACTGTCTGGCAGCGATGATCGCGCCATCGGCATCCACGCCATGGGCTGGACGATCATCGCCGTGCTGCCGCTGGCGGTGGCATGGTGCCTGTGGCGGGTAAAGGAACGCGCCCGCATTGGTGGCGCCCATCATCGGATCAGCGATATCCTCGAAATCATCCGAATCCCGCTGGTGCGCCGCGTGCTGCTGGCCGATCTGTTTGCCAGCCTGGCGCCGGGGATGACAGGGGCGCTGTTCCTGTTCTTTTTCGAGGCAGCGCGCGGCTATTCGCCCGCCATGGCCAGCACGCTGCTGCTGTTCTACTTCGCTGCCGGCCTGTTGGCGGCGCCGCTGTGGGTGATCATCGCCCGGCGCTATTCAAAGCACCGCGCGCTCATCTGGTCGCTGGTCGCCTATTGCCTGTTGCAGACCGCAATCATCCTTATTCCCGCTCATAATTTCACCATCGCCGCCATCGGCATGGTGTTTGCCGGCATCCCGGCGGTGGCGCCGGCCTTTCTGCTGCGCGCCATGCTCGCCGACGTGTCCGACGCCGAAACCCTGCGGACCGGCACGGAAAAAACCGGGCTGTTCTATGCAGCACTGACGGCGGTGCAAAAGCTGGGCTATGCCATCCCGGTCGGCTTCAGCTACGCCATTCTCGGCGTCATCGGCTTCGTGCCGAAACTCGGCGCCGCCAATAGCCCGGCAGCGGTCAACGGCCTGATCCTGCTGTTCGTCGTGCCGCCGGTGGTCATGGCGCTCATCGCTGCGGCCATTGTCCGCCGCTGGCCGATCGATGCGGCGGCGCAGACGCGCCACGCGGCGGCGTTGGCAGTTTGAATCACAGCCAAGCCGGAACCAAAGCTCGATCCACGGGTTAAAATGATGGAACTGGATGTGAAAGTTTTATCATGACAACGCTTAAAACCGCAATGTTCGCGCTCGTTGCAACCGCATCACTCGCCGGCTGCACGACAGATCAATATGGCGATCAGCACGCGTCGCGCGGTCTAAAGGGTGCCGGGATCGGCGCTGCTGGCGGCGCGATTGTCGGCGCGCTGACCGGGGGCGATGTCCTTGCCGGGGCAGCCATCGGCGCTGCGGCCGGTGCCGTCGTCGGCATCGTCACCGAAGACAGAAACCGCTATGACGACCGCAACGGCCAGCGTTACTACTATGGCAATGACGGCCGCGAATATTATTATGATCGGGACCGCCGCATACATTACAATCGGCGCTGACCGCGTGCGCCGGAGCGGTTGTGCAGACCGATCCTGATTGACGCTGCCGCGTGCTTCCGGTCATGACTCTCAAGCACCGTCGGCACGGCGGGTCAGTGGAGAGCGTCAACCATGAAGCTTTATGATTCGATCGGCCCTAATCCGCGCGTCGTCCGCATGGCACTCGCCGAAAAGGCGATGTCCGTCGAAACCATCACAGTCGATCTGGTGGGTGCCGAGAACCGCCAAGCCGGCTATCTGGCCAAGGTGCCGACTGGCGGACTGCCGGCGCTGGAACTCGATTATGGCAGCGTCATCGCCGAAATTACCGTCATCGCCGAATATCTCGAAGACGTGCAGCCCACCCCGGCTATCATCGGCACAACGGCTGCGGAACGTGCCGAAACCCGCATGTGGGTGCGCCGCATCGACTTGGCCATCGTCGAACCGATGGCCAACGGCTTTCGCGCTGCCGAGGGTCGGCGCTTGTTCGCCAACCGCATGACGTTGGTTAGCGCTGAAGCGGCTGCAGACCTGAAGGCATTGGCGCAGGAAAAGCTGCTGTGGCTCGACACGCTGATGCAGGGCCGCACCTGGGTTTGCGGTGAACGTTTCAGCCTCGCTGACCTGTTGCTTTTGGCCTTTGTCGAATTCGGCGCCACCGTCGGGCAGCCCATGCCGTCGACCGCGACCTGGTTGCCCGAATGGCACAAGCGTGCCGCCGCCCGCCCCAGCGCTGCCGCCTGAGCTTTTCATGACAGACCGAGTGATGCCGCACCGTATCGCGGTTGTTCCGATGGCGCATGCAGCCGGGCGGCTGCGTCCGCGCCTGTTGTTCGCGCGTAACTTCTTCGCCAACCCGCGCCGCGTCGGCTCGGTCATCCCGTCATCGCGCCGCTTGATCCAGCGGATGCTCGGTCAGACCGACTGGCAACAGATCAAGGTAGCGGTCGAATATGGTCCGGGCACCGGCTGCATTACGCGTGCGCTGCTGGCGCGGCTTGGACCCGATGCTCGGCTGTTTGCCTTTGAAATCAACAGCGAATTTGTCGATTACCTGCGCCGCGATATCACCGATCCGCGCCTGACCGTGGTCGCTGCATCGGCCGAAACCGTGGCCGCCGTGCTGGCGACAGCGGGCATCGATCACTGCGACATCGCCGTGTCGAGCCTGCCTTTCTCGATCATGCCGGTGGCGGTCAGACAGGCGATTGTCCGCGCCACCGCCAGCATTCTTGCCCCCGGCGCTCACCTCATCGGCTACCAGTATTCGACCAGCTGGTTGCGCGAACTGCGCCGCGACTTTCGTCATGTCGCAGTGCAGATCGAACCGCGCAACTGGCCGCCGGCGTTTGTCTTTACCGCATGTGGTGACTGAGCGCGCGCACGCCCTGCTTGCTCACGGCACCAGCACCGTCGATCCGGTTGTCTTTCGCGCCTCAAGATCACGATGCGCTTGCGCTGCATCCTTCAGCGCATAATGCTGATCGACATTGACCTTGATGACGCCGCTGGCAATCAGATCAAGCACCCGCCCGGCGTGCGTCTCAATTTCCGCGCGGCTGGTATAATAATCGAACAGCGTCGGCCGCGTGACGAACAACGATCCCTTGCGCGCCAATATGCCGATATCGACCGGGCCGACAGCGCCCGACGCGTTGCCATAACTGATGAGCAGCCCGCGCCGCGCCAGGCTATCGAGCGATGCCTCGAATGTCGCCTTGCCGACGCCATCGAACACCACGTCGACGCCCCGCCCCGAAGTCAGACCGCGGACCTGCTTCGCCAATGTCGTATCAAGGACGATACCATGGTCGGCACCGTGCGCCATCGCCATCGCCACTTTTTCTGCTGACCCTGCGACCGCCACCACCACCGCCCCGACATGCTTCAGCCATTGCACCAGCAACAGCCCGACGCCGCCCGCCGCGGCCTGGACCAGCGCCCATTGCCCCGGCTGCACCCGCGCACAGCGCTCAACCAGAAACTCCGTCGTGCAGCCCTTGAGCATTCCGGCCGCAGCCGCTTCGTCGCTGACCCTCGCCGGCAGCACGACGACGCGATCGGCCGGGATGACGCGGTGGCTGGCATAGGCGCCGATTGGGCCCCAGCAATAGCCGACCCGAGTGCCCGTCATCAACGACACCCCGGGCCCCACCGCCTCGACGATTCCCGCCGCCTCCAGGCCAATCCCCGATGGCAGCGGCACCGGATACAGGCCGGAGCGGTGATAAGTGTCGATGAAATTCAATCCAACCGCAGTCTGACGCAGCAAAACCTCACCGGGACCCGGCGCCGGCATTGGCGCTTTGGTCACTTCCAATACGTCCGGGCCACCGACAGCGCGGAATGTCACAGTGTCGATCATCACTCTCTCCAAGGTTGGTTCGCAACTTATGCTGCGCGGTAGGTTGCTGTTATTGCAGAATAACCAGTAGAATGTCGGACCTTGGACGGCGGCTGTTAAACGATGCGGGAAATCGTGCCGCATAGCGGTCGGCATTGGGCCATGCTTGCAGACGATGCCGAGCACAGGCTAGACTGGTTGGCCGGGCAAACCAAGCCGCCAACTGGTGCGATACGGCAATTCCAGCAAAGGATGAGGCGATGAAGGTGACGTTCGACATCGACTGCACGCCGGCCGAAGCCCGCGCGTTTTTCGGCCTGCCCGACCTGACGCCCGTCCATGACATCTACCTCGACAAGATCAAGTCCTCGATGACCGAAGGCGTCAGCCCAGCCGATTTCGAAAAGCTTACCCGCGCCTGGATGCCCGGAATTGCCGATGGCTTTGAACAATGGCAAAAGATGTTTACCGCCGCCATTCTCAAGCCACCACTTTGATGTTGCACGCCCAGCAGTGACGGCGGTCACAATTGCAGCGCTGGCAACAGGCCGGCCGCCCAGCGCCGTCGCCATCATCCGCATTTCCGGCACATTGGCGTGGGGCAGCGTCACGGCGCTGTTGGCGGGTCCGCTGCCGTCGCCGCGCCGCCTGTCATTGCGGCAATTGCGCGACCCGCAATCAGCGGCGGTTCTTGATTCGGCGATGGTTGTGGTGTTTCAAGGGCCGGCCACCGCGACCGGCGAAGACCTTGCCGAACTCCATCTGCACGGCGGCCCCGCCGTGGTCAGTGACGTACTGGACGCTCTGATCCGCCAGCCCGGTGTGCGACTCGCCGAGCCCGGCGAATTCACCCGCCGAGCTTTTGCCAACGGCCGGCTCGACCTCGCGCAGGTCGAAGGCCTGGCCGATCTCGTCGCCGCGGAAACGTCGAGTCAACGCCGCCAGGCGCTGGCACTGGCCGGCGGCGCGCTTAGCCGCCTTGCCGATGCGTGGCGCACCCGAATCATCGCCGTTCTGGCCCAGGCCGAGGCCGGCCTCGATTTTGCGGAAGACGAGGCCGATGTCGCAGCGCATATCGCCGAGGCTGGCAGCTTGGTGCTGAACGCGCTTGCCAACGATCTCGACGCGCTGCTTGCCGATGCAAGCCGGGCGGCGCGGATCCGGGACGGCTTGGTGATCGTTGTCAGTGGCGCCCCGAACGTCGGAAAGTCAAGCCTTGTCAATGCGTTGGCGATGCGTGACGCCGCTATCGTCACCGCCGTTGCCGGTACAACACGCGACCCCGTCGAGGTCCCGCTGAATCTTGGCGGGATCGCCGCCACATTGATCGACACCGCTGGGCTGCGCGAGACCAGCGATCCTGTTGAGCAGGAGGGCATCCGGCGAGCGCGTGCGCGTGCGGCGCTCGCCGATCTGGTCCTTCACGTCGTCACACAGGATGATGCGACGCCGCCTGAGCATGAAAACATTTGGCTCGTCTGCAACAAGGCCGATTTGATGTCCGGTCCACCGCCGGCGGGTCGCTTGGTTTCGGCGCTGACGGGGGACGGGGTGTCCGGGTTGCGCGACGCGATCAACCGCTGGGCCATGGACGTGACGCGCCAGGGCGAACCGGCGCTGCTCGCCCATGCGCGTCACCGTACAGCCTTCGCCGAAGCCGCCGCGGCAGTCCGCGCCGCCGCAGGCACCACCGAGGATGTCCTGCGCACTGAAGACCTGCGCCGTGCTGCCCATGCTTTAGGCCGCATCGCCGGAAGGGTCGACGTCGATGATGTCCTCGACCATATCTTTTCGCAGTTTTGCATCGGCAAATAGTTCCACGTGGAACATTCCGCCGGAACTCGCTATGCAGCGACCCATGGTTCGATATGATGTCATCGTCGTTGGCGCCGGCCATGCCGGATGCGAGGCTGCCGCAGCCGCCGCCCGGGCCGGCGCGCGGGTCGCGCTTGTCACGCTTGAGTCGAGCGACGCTGGCACCTTGTCGTGCAACCCGGCTATCGGCGGCATCGGCAAAGGCCATCTCGTCTGCGAGATCGCAGCGCTCGGTGGCATAATGGGCGAAGTGGCCGATCAGGCCGCGCTGCAATCGCGCCTTCTCAACCGATCCAAGGGGCCAGCCGTCCACGGTCCTCGCGTGCAAGTTGACCGGCAGCGTTACCGCACTGCAATGGCCAGAGCGCTGGCAAGCCAGCCGTGCCTAAACATCATCACAGCGCAAGCGACTGGCCTGCGCATGAACGGTGGCAAGGTAATCGGTCTGGCAACGACGGCTGGAGACATTAACGCTTCGGCGACCGTGTTGACGACCGGGACTTTCCTTGGCGGTGTCATCCATATCGGTGATCAGCGGCAAGCCGGCGGCCGTGTTGGTGCTTCGGCATCGTCCTTGGGAGATGCCTTGCGCGCTCTGGGACTCCCCGTATCACGCCTCAAGACCGGCACGCCGCCGCGCCTGGATGGGCGCAGCATCGATTGGGCACGTGTCGCACTGCAAGACGGCGACCCGGTGCCAGTTCAGTTTGGCCGGCACGCGCCACCGCACGTCCCACAATTGCCATGCGGTATCACGCGCACCAACGCAGCCACCCACCAGGTCATTCGTGATAACCTTCACCAATCGGCACTTTATGGCGGCCATATTGCTTCGGTCGGGCCGCGCTATTGTCCTTCGATCGAAGACAAGGTGGTCCGCTTTGGTGACCGTGACGGTCATCAGATCTTTTTGGAGCCGGAAGGCTATGGCGATTTCACTGTCTATCCCAACGGCTTGTCAACGTCGCTGCCGCCCGCCGTGCAAGCGCAATTCATCGCAACCATCGGCGGCCTAGAGCATACGCGAATTTTGCGGCCAGGCTATGCCATCGAATATGACCATGTCGATCCGCGCACATTGGCACCGACGCTGAGTGTTGAATCGCTGCCTGGGCTTTACCTCGCCGGGCAGATCAATGGTACGACGGGATATGAGGAAGCGGCGGCGCAGGGCCTGATTGCCGGCGCCAACGCCGCGGCAGCAGTGCTGGGGCGACCGCCGATGATCCTAGACCGCGCGAGCAGCTACATCGGCGTTATGATCGACGACTTGACGACGCAAGGCGTCACCGAGCCTTACCGCATGTTCACGTCGCGCGCCGAATATCGTCTCCGGCTGCGCACCGACAATGCCGACCAGCGTCTTACGCCCGTTGGGATCGCACATCAACTGGTCGGAAGGAACCAGCGCACTGCGTTCGAAGCCGCGACGTCGGATTATGTTGAAGCGCGCACAATGCTGGAATCGCTGAGCGCGTCACCGAGTCGGCTCAAGGCTGCGCGGCTTGATACGCGGCAGGACGGCATTGTGCGCTCGGCCTTCGAATGGCTGCGGTTTCCGATCATGACCCGCGAGGCCATGCGAACCGTCTGGCCGCAGGTTGCCGGAATCGCCGATGCGCTGCTCGATTCGCTGCGCGTAGACGCAACCTATTCATCCTATCTCGATCGTCAGGACGAGGATGTCGCGAGCTTCCGGCGCGACGAACATGTCGGACTCGTGCGCAACCTCGATTATCGCTTGGTTGCTGGACTAAGTCACGAAATGGTGGACAGGCTGATCGCTGCCCAGCCCGCAACGCTCGGCGCGGCTGGCCGCGTGCCCGGCGTTACCCCCGCCGCTCTGGTCGCGTTATTGCCTTATACCTGCCGGGCCGCATGACACAGCGCGCGGCCTTCGCTGCCGCTTATGATGTTCCACGTGAAACAATGGCAGCCTTCGATGCCTATGCGGCATTGCTCGCCGACTGGCAGACTCGCATGAATCTTGTCGGCCCCAGCACGCTGCCGGCCATATGGCACCGTCATTTTGCCGATTCGGCACAGCTGTTGGTGCTTGCTGGCCCCGCGCGGACCTGGCTGGACATCGGCGCCGGTGCCGGCTTCCCGGGCCTTGTCACCGCGCTTCTCGATCCATTGGCGCATGTCACACTGGTCGAATCCGTTACCAAGAAGTGCCGCTTTCTCGGCGAAGTCATCAGCACGCTCGGTCTCGGCGACCGCGTTACCATCGAAAACCGCCGCATCGAGGCCTTGCCGCACCGGAAATTTGATGTGATCACCGCGCGTGCGCTGGCCAGTCTCGACCAATTGTTTGACTGGGCCCTGCCTCATGGCGGGTCGGGAACGCAGTGGTTGCTGCCCAAGGGCGCGCGGGTCGATGCCGAATTGGCCATTGCCATCGATCGCTTTGCGTTCGACTATACGCTCGTGCCAAGCCGGACGGATAATGCCGCCCGCATCATGGTCGCCAGCGGAGTGAAGCGCCGATGATCATCGCAGTCGCGAACCAGAAGGGCGGCGTCGGCAAGACGACGACCACCGTTAACCTGGCAACTGCGCTGGCCGCAACGGGACAGTCGGTATTGGTCATCGATATCGATCCGCAGGGCAATGCCTCGACGGGTTTCGGCATTGATCGCCGAAGCCGCGATGCTTCGATCTATCAGGTGTTGCTCGGTCAAATCGCAGCGGAGCAGGCGATGCAAGCGTCGGGGATACCGGGGCTTTCGGTCATGCCATCCAATGCCGCCCTCTCGGGAGCGGAAATCGAGCTGGTCGACCTCGACCGCCGCAGCCACCGTCTTGAAGATGCTCTCACCAGCCTCGGCCATCACGATCACATTCTCATCGACTGCCCACCATCGCTGGGTCTGTTGACGGTCAACGCGCTGGTTGCTGCCGATGCTGTCCTGGTGCCGATGCAATGCGAATTCTATGCCCTCGAAGGGCTCAGCCAGCTGCTGAATACCATTGAGCGGGTCCGTTCGAGTCTGAACCCGCGCTTGCAACTTCTTGGCATCGTGCTGACCATGGTCGATCGCCGCAACCGGC
>JAYUUE010000147.1:0-4760 GCA_043754785.1 Polymorphobacter sp.
CTCGAGTGCTCCCGGCATCGCCTTCAGGCTGGCGCGCAGCATCTTGCGCCTTTGCCCGAACGCCGCGGCGGTCAACGCCGACAGCTTCGCCGCCGTGGCGGCTGACATCGGCGCGGTAGGCGTAAGATGAACGACCGCCGAATCAACTTTGGGCGCCGGCACAAACGCGCGGGGCGGCAAGGTGAAGGCGATGCGTGCGCTGGTCCGCCACTGCGCCAGTACCGATAACCGACCATAGGACCCGGTGCCAGCCGGCGCGACCAACCGCTGCGCCACTTCCTTCTGGAACATCAGCGTCAGGCTGGCCCACCACGGCGGCCAGACCTCGGCGCTTAGCCAGCCGGTAAGCAGCGCCGTGCCGATGTTATACGGCAGATTGGCGACGATATGCGCGCCTGCGCCGGCGACGGCTGCGGCATCAACTTGCATCGCATCGCCATCGATGATTGTCAGCCGGCCACCGCCAGCAGCCTCGGCGAGTTCGGCGAGCGCCGGCAGCGCGCGGTGATCACGCTCCACGGCGACGACGTTTGCCCCGGCTCGGAGCAAGGCGCGAGTCAGGCCGCCGGGGCCGGGGCCGACTTCATAGACCGTCGCGCCCTCCAGCGGCCCCGGAACGCGCGCGATGCGATCAAGCAGATTACCATCGAACAGGAAATTCTGGCCGAGCGATTTCTTGGCATTGAGGCCGTGGCGGGCAATGACGTCACGAAGTGGTGGCAGCGCCGCCAGACGAAGCGCCGGCGGTTCGTCGATGAGATCAGCCACTCGCCAGACGCCGTGCCGCGCACTGCCCGGCCATGCGAATCGCCTCGATCATGGCGCGCGGGTTGGCCAGACCTTTGCCGGCGATGCCGAACGCGGTGCCGTGATCGGGCGACGTGCGGACAATAGGCAGGCCCAATGTCACGTTGACGCCATCGTCGAAGTGCAACGTTTTCAGCGGGATCAGGGCCTGATCGTGATACATGCACATCGCTGCATCATAGTGCCGGCGGGCTTCGGCATGGAACATCGAATCCGCCGCCAGCGGCCCGTGAACGATGATGTCCTCGGCCAGCAGAACCTCGACCGCCGGACGGATGATATCGACCTCTTCGCGCCCCAGCGTCCCACTCTCCCCGGCGTGCGGGTTCAATCCCGCAAACGCCAGGCGTGGATGGTCGATACCAAAGTCGCGCGTCAAAGCCCGCGCCGTGATACGCGCCTTGGCGAGGATCAATTCAAGCGTCAGCATCCGCGGCACGTCCGACAGCGGCGCGTGGACGGTGATCGGCACGGTGCGCAGCGTCGGCCCTGCCAGCATCATCACGGCGTTGCTTGCCGAAATACCGCAGCGCTCGGCAACAAATTCGGTTTGGCCCGGATAGTTGAAGCCGATGGCATAAAACTGTGCCTTGGAGACCGGGCCAGTGACGATGCCGCCAGCAAAACCATTGCGCGCCAGGCCGACGGCGATCTCCAGGCTGTCGAGCGCGCAGCGAGCGCCTGCCAGACTGGGGTTGCCGGGCGTGATCTCACCGGGATCATCAACCTGCACCAGCGGCAGGCCATGGGGGAACGCGGCGGCGGCATCCGCGGGGGCAGCGAGGCTGATGATCGGGCCGTCCCAAACCGCAGCGATGGCGCGGCGGTCGCCAATGGCAAAAAAAGCCGGCAGCGCCTCTGCTTCCCGTGCCGCCCAGGCCGCAGCAACGATCTCGGGCCCGATCCCGGCGGGATCACCGATCGAGACTGCCAGCGGCGCCGGTGTCATTCCTCGGGTCCATAGATATGATCGTGGCACCGGGCCGGGGCCGCCATCAGCGATAATCCACGATGGCGTCACGCCGCAGATCGCGCAGATAGCGGCGGGCCCGCATGTTGACGCGCTCGTCGTTCATTTGTGCATAGATTTCCTCGAAGTTCGGCGCCTTGACCTGCGCAGCGCTGTCGTCTCGCCCGCACAGCACCAGCACGCGCAGGCCCTCCTGCTGCGAGCCGAAGGGCGGGGTCGATTGGCCAATTGACATGGTGCCAAGCAAGTTTTGCAACGGGGCGGGCAAATCCTTCAGGCGAATGGCGTCGTTTATGGCCACCTGCGCCCCCACGGCCCGCGCCACGTTTTCAGCCCCGCCGCAGCCACCCATGTTGACTGTTGCGGCCTGAAACTTCGTGACCGTCTCGCGCGCTTGCGCTTCCGTAGTGTTGGGCGGCAGGGGCAATGATATTTGCTTCAGGCTGAGAATGGCCTCGGCAGGATCGGCTGCGAGCACCTGCCGCTTGCCCAACAATGTCATGACCGCAACACCGCCCGGCACGCGGATCGGATCGCTGACCGCCAGCGCCGGATTGTTGGCGGTCAGGGTCATCACCACCGGCGCCACCGTATCGTTCAGTTGTTCGGCACGCACCCAGCCGAGATCGCCGCCAATCCCGGCGGTCGAAGCTTCGGAGAATTGCCGCGCATAGGCGACAAAGCTAGCGCCCTGCCGCACTTGGCCGACGATACGCGCAGCGTCGTTCATGACCTGGGCTTCGGTTTCCGGCGTGGCCGACAGGAAGATTTCGCCGACGTGGAATTCCTCTTTGCCCTTGGCGGCGTTGAGCTTGGCAATAACCGCTTGGACCTCGTCGTCGCCGACATTGACCAGCGGCTCGACCTTGCGGCGCAGAACGCGGCTCCATGCCAGTTCGCCGCGGATCTGGCCTTTGATGGCAGCGGGTGACGATCCAGCTTGCCGAAGATAGGCCTCGAATGCCGCAGGGGATTTCTTGAAATTCTGCGCGACGCGTTCGAACGAGCGTTCGACTTCGGCCTCGCTGATCTTGATGTCGTTGCTGGCAGCTTCCTGGAGTTGCAACTTTTCGTCGATCAGGTTGCGCATCACCTGAAGGCGCAGCCGTGGACGTTCGGCCTCGGAAATATTGCCGCTGTTTGCCGCCATCACCAGCGCCAGCCGCTGGTCGATGTCGGTATCGGTAATCACATCACCGTTAACGATGGCCTGGGCCTTGCGCAATTGCGGATCGGTATCGCCCATGATCTTCAACTCGGGGAGATCGGCTGCCGAAAACCCCGGCGGCGGCGTTTCCTGTGAGCCAGCCGCAAACGGCAGCGCCGTGGCCAGCAGCAGGGCAGCAATCGGGCGAGTGAAACGCATTCGAGTCTCCGAAATGGCGCCGCGCCCGGTTTGGCTTTGGCGAGGCGGACCGTTGACGCGCCGCTGTAGCGCAACCTTGGGTCTGCGGCAAAACGCCAACTGCGCCGGCCAACGTTAATCGCCGCTGAAGCCTTATTTTGGCGAGGTCTTGAACGCCAGCGTCAACAGAAAGCTGTTCCCCGGGCGAAAATCGCGATCCCCGATATAGTCGCGCCGCCAGCTGACGCCAAAGCGGAAGCATTCATCCTCATATTCGGCGCCGATACGATGGCGGATGAAGCTGAAACCGTCGCCGGTCGCCAGCGGATTGCTGGCCCTTTTCGTCAGATCGATGACCGCCGAGCCGAAGACCGACCAGTAACGCGCGACGGCAACCCGGCCTCCGGCGCGCAATTCTTCACGGTCTTCAAGGTCTTCGATCGATATATTGCGGTTTAGCTTGATGTAGCCAATCGTTGCGTAAGTCCGCGGGTTGCCGATCTGAATGTCGAATTCATTGCGGCGGACGGCGAAGTTGCTGCGATCAACCCGAAAGCGGTGCGTCAGTTCGAAATAGCGGCCATATTTGAGCACCGAGCGCCCGACAAAATCGCTGAGCTGGTCCGACAAACCGGTGCCTTGGGGAAATTCGTCGCCATTGCCGACAATGCGGACCGATTGGCCAATCTCGCTGGTCAACGCCCAGCCCGGCCGGTCCAGCCCATAGGTCAGACCGTAGGTCAGCCGGGTGCCGCCTTCAAACTGATCAAAGCCGGGGAAGCGGTTGAGATCGAACAGGTTGACGTCTTCCAGCTCGATGGCGCGGCTGTCTTCATTGGGAAAGCTGGCGTTGCGGCCCGAAGGCGTCGCCACCAGCTGCACGCGCGGCGTAATCGTCTGCACGCCGCCCAGCGCCCGGCCGGCAAAGGGCCACTCCATATCGATCGCCGCGACTGGCAAGGCCCGTGCCCGCAACCCATCGATACCTGCATATACGGGCAGGGTAGCCTTGGCGGCATTGGCGACATTGTAGACGTCGCCGCGCAACATGCCGGTGAAGGTCACCCGTTGGCCGATCGGCGTCAGGAAGCTGCGATCCCAGCGTCCAAACGCCAGCGCCCGCGCCACATCCTGGCCATCGGTGCGGAACAGGTTCATGCTGTTGGCGCCAAAGCGCAGCCGGCCGCCGAGCACGCGATTTTGCGGCCGCCAGTCATAATCGACCAGCGGCAGCACGAACGGAATTTCGCCGCGCTTGTCGCTGACTCGAAGGCCCTGGAAGGCCCAGCCGGCGATCGACAGATAGCTGTCGTTGGTCTGCCGTTCTAGTGCATAGGTCGAGCGCAGCATGTCGTCAAAGCCCAGCCCGTACAGGCGGTTGAAGGTATCGTCGGTGGTCAGCCGCACCGAAAAGCGCGACTGCCATTCCGGGCTGTGCTGCAAAGTGCCCTTCAGGGCGAAGTAGCCGCGAAAGCGGTTGCCCTTGTCGATGATGTTGCCATTGGCATCGACATCGCCGAGACGCGTGTAAGTGAAAAGGCTGTCGATCTCGATCGGCCCTTGCGAAAACAGCCGCCGAGCCTGCAACTGCAACGCCGGGTTGACGGCGGTGTAAAACCAGGGCGTAACGGTGATATC
>JAYUUE010000148.1:0-1616 GCA_043754785.1 Polymorphobacter sp.
CGATTTGCACGCGCTCGCCAGTCGGAAAGATGGTCGAGACGATGGGGTTTTCGCGCGTGATGTCCTGCGAGGTAAAGGCCGCGGCGGCAGTTGCCAGCGCCATGAGCGTCTTGAAATCGAGCGATGGCTCGCTTTCCCATGTCCAGCGCCCGCGCCGTTCAATTCCAACCTCGCCGGGCAGGTTTATGACCAGTTCGGTGACGCTCGCGTCATCGAGATATTTGCGTAAAGGTGCCGTCACGTGCAAGAGGACAGCGGTGTTTTTGCCTGGCGCGGCCATTATTTGCCCAGCGCTTCCATTATTTGAGCGCGAGGCCGTAAACGGTCGAGAAGTCGAAATCCTGCGCCACGGTGATTCCGACATCCTCGCCTTGATTCTTGCGCAGCACCGGCTTGATCTCGGCATTTTGCTGCAAGACTGTTGACGCCGCATCGGAGGGGACGCGCGTGGTGTTCGAGCCATTATTGCCAACGGCTTCCGCTCCAACGGTTGCCGCATCTTCGACAAGGCTGAAGAGCAGGGCGGTGCCAAAACGCTGCCAAAAGAAATTATTGACCCGGCCATCCACGCCGCCGCGTCCGAGCGCGTCGGTCGCGGGCGATCCTACATCAATCGCAATCCCGCGCGGCGTGACGGCCCGCGTCCACAAGACGAACAGCCGGTATTGCCCGCGATTGAGGCCGCCTTGATATTCGCCGAATATCTTGGTGCCTTTTTCCATCAGCACGACCCGGCCATTGTCCGAATAGACATTGCGCGGGAGGATGCAGCTCACATAGCCCGGCTGGCTTGAATCCATCGCCGTTTGCAGCACGCACGGGATGAAGCTCCCGGCCGTAATCAGAAAGTTGCGGTCGGGCAGGGTGCGGGCCTGGGCCTGCCCGATGACCGACGCGCGCCGGAGCGTGTCGAGATTGGTGGGTTGCCGCGCCGAAGCGTCTCTCGCACTGATTGCGCCACCCGCATCGACATAGCGAGTGCTAGCGATATCGCTTTCGCGCTCGCCTCCATAGGCAATCAGCGATGACCGGCGCGCGGCTTCGCGGAGCGCCTCGGCGGGGGATTGCTGGCGCTGTTGCAGTGTGGCCGGTGGCTGGCCTTGCGGTGGCAATGGTTGCTGACCGATTGCGGGAACCTGTGGGGAGCCCAACGGAATGGGAGCATTGGGGTCGGCTGCCGCGCCTGCCAGCGTTGGTGCCATGACGGTAGCCGGGTCATACTGCGCGGGCTCGAGTGCAGGCTTGGGTTTGACGGGTGGTGAGGTCGTGTTGCCCGTCAATCCGGTTCCCAGCGCCAGCACCGTGAACATGACTGCGCCGGCGGCGGCGGCAAAACCGATCATCTTTTTGGGGTACATCGTGGTGCCGGGCATGGACGGCATTCTGCTGCGGCGTTCGATAGCGGGGACGCGGTCAATCTCGTCGGGATCGGGCGTCTGATCGATGGTGGGGCGGTTTGGGGCGCGTTCTGAGTCGCGGTCCGGGTGGGCAGTGTCGGCCATCATTTTGTCTCCCCGTCACCTTGACCCGTCGTGCGCTCGACGATGCTTGACGCCGTGCCGGTCTTGGGATCGCGACCATAGAAATTCGGTGCCTCGTTGAAGATGCACAGCACC
>JAYUUE010000149.1:0-4758 GCA_043754785.1 Polymorphobacter sp.
ATGACCGTTGCAACCGGCGTCTCGACCGCCTGCACGACAATGGCGAATTCGGCCGGCTTGCCCTTCAGATAGGCGACATTGTAATCGGCTGGAAAGGTGACCTTGACGGTACGCTGGTCATTGGCCTTGGCGCCGACCAGCTGGTCCTCGAAGCCGGGGATCAACTGGCCCGACCCGATGGTGACGCGCATGGCCTCACCCTTGCCGCCGTCGAACAATTCGCCGCCGACACGGCCTTCGAAATCGATGACCACAGTGTCGCCAGTCTTCGCCTTGTAGGTCGGCTTCGCCGGTTCGCTGCGCTGCGCCTGCGCTGACAGCCGGGTCACGGCATCAGCAATCGCCGCGTCGTCGGCGGTAACGACCAGACGCTCCAGCGCCAGACCATCGATCTTCACATCGCCAACGGTTGGCAAGACTTCGAGCGAAACCTTGACGCCGACATCGTCGCCCACGCCCGGCGTGCCATCCAGCGCCACCTGTGGCTGATTGGCCGGGCGCAGGCCCTTGTCCGTCAACAGCTGCTGCACGCCTTCGTTGACCGCCGCCTGCAAGGCTTCACCCTGCAACGCTTCGCCGTGCATCTTGCGAACCAGATTCGGCGGCACCTTGCCGGGGCGGAAGCCCGGCATCCGGATGGTCTTCGACACTTCGATCAGCTTGGCATCGACGCGCGCCGCGAGCGCCGAGGCCGGGATGACCAGCGCATATTCGCGGCGAAGGCCCTGGTTGAGTGTCTCGGCGATCTGCATCTGCTAATCTCGTCTTTTCAATAACGCCATCAGGTTTGGCGAAGGTCTGGTGCGGGCGAAGGGACTCGAACCCCCACGTCTTTCGACACTGGTACCTAAAACCAGCGCGTCTACCAATTCCGCCACGCCCGCAAAAGGAGTGAAGGGCGCGTCTATAGCAACGCGGCGGGCGGGCGCAAGGTCATCGGGCGCGATTACGGCGCAATCCAGGCGCGCAGCAGCATTGCCACCAGCCCGACGGTTGCCACCCCTGCGGCCCACAGCCCGACAAACCACAGCCATCGCCGCGCCACCGGATTCATCGCGCCAGCAGCAGCACAACGACCATAAACGCTCCGATCACCGCCCAGCCATCGATGCTGCGCGGGCGCCAGCCCCAGCCGATGCGCTTGCGGCCAAACCACTGGTTGATCGGCGTCATGCAGCGCTCCTCAATGCCAAATGCTTTAATGATAGCCGTCATGGCTTACCTTGCCGCGAAACACCCAATAGGCATAGGCGGTGTAGCCAATGATGATCGGCAGCATGATCGCTGTACCGATCAGCATGAATATCTGGGAGCTTTCCGCCGTCGCGGCATCATAAATGCTGATTTTGCCCGGAATGATCCACGGCACCATCGAAATCCCCAGCCCGATGAAGCTCAGCGCGAACAGCCCCAGCGCCAACAAAAACGGCGCCAGTTCCTTGCGCGCCGCAAGCGCCCGCACGAACAGCAGCGCCGTCACTCCGACCAAAATCGGCACCGGCGCCACGAAGAAAATCCCCGGCCGCTGGAACCAGCGGCTGAAATAATCATGGTAAAGGAATGGCGTCGCCGCACTCACCGCCACCACCGCGACCAGCGTCACAACTCCCATGATTTTCGCCAGCCCGTACGCGCGGTCCTGCAAACTGCCCTCGGTGCGATAGATCAGCCAGCACGCCCCGAGCAGCGCATAGCCCGCCACCACCGACACGCCGGTGAGCACCGAGAACGGCGACAGCCAATCAAACCAGCCCCCTGCATAAGCGCGGCCTTCAACCTTCACCCCCTGCAGCACCGCCCCCAGGATCACCCCTTGCGAAAACGCCGCCAGCATCGAACCGCCGGCAAATGCCAGGTCCCAAATCCACAGCCGCTGCGTCCGCACCCGATATTCAAACGCCACGCCGCGAAAGATCAGCCCGACCAGCATGGCGATCAGCGGGGCATAAACTGCCGGCATCAACACCGCATAGGCCAGCGGAAACGCCGCGAACAACCCGCCGCCGCCCAGCACCAGCCAGGTTTCATTGCCATCCCACACCGGCGCGATGGTGTTGATCGAGGTGTTGCGATCATCGCCGCGCGTGTCCCCGGCACCCAGCCAGGGGAACAGGATGCCGATGCCGAGGTCGAAGCCGTCCATCACCACATAACCGAAGATGGCGATGGCGATGATGCCAGCCCAGATAATCGTCAGGGTCTCGTTGGGTGCCATGGCCGCTACTCCGCCGGCGCCGCGTTGGGCAGCATGGCGTCGGGATTGACCTGCGCCGCCGGGGTGATCCCCGCCGTCCGGGTTATGCCCTCCGCCCCCTGCCCGCGCGCCGGACCTTGCTCGCCCGGATGCGGCTCATGCCCCATCAACTTGATGATGAACCAGGTTCCCGCCCCAAACACGGTGAAATACACGATGACGAACGCCATCAACGATGCAGCGACCGCTGGTGCCGCCAGCGGCGACGCGCTTTCGATCGTGCGCAGCAAGCCATAAATGGTGAACGGCTGCCGGCCGACTTCGGTCGTCGTCCACCCCGCCAGCACCGCGACAAAGCCCATCGGCCCCATCACCAGTGCCAGCCGGTGCAGCCAATGGCTGTCATACAAACCGCCACGCCAGCGCTCGAACAGGCTCCACAGCCCCATTCCGACCATCGCAAAGCCCAGCGCGACCATGATGCGAAACGACCAGAAGGTAATCGCCACCGATGGCCGATCCCCCGGCGGCACCGCATCGAGTCCGGCCAGCGCCGCTTGGCGGTCATGCTTGAGGATCACCGATCCCATCGCCGGAACCTCGATCTTGTACCGCATGACCTGATCCTTGTCGTCGGGGATGCCGAACAATATCAGCGGCGCGCCGCCCCCCTCTCCGCCGCGGAAGCTGCGATAATGCCCCTCCATCGCCGCAATCTTCGCCGGCTGATGGATCAGCGTGTTGAGGCCGTGCACATCGCCGACGACCACTTGCAATGGCGCCACGATCGCTGCCATCCACATCGCCATCGAAAACATGATCTGCGTGCCCTCGCTGGGCTTTGCCCCGGCGCGGCGGTCCTTGAGCAAATGCCAGGCACCCGCCCCGCCCACGACCATCGCCGTGGTCAGATACGCCGCCAGCAGCACATGCGTCAGGCGATACGGCATCGATGGGTTGAAAATCACCGCCCACCAGTCCGTGGCGAAATACTGGCCATTGGCGTTGATGCCATAGCCCTGCGGCGTCTGCATCCAGCTGTTGACCGAAATGATCCAGAATGTCGAAATCGCCGTGCCCAGCGCCACCATGCAGGTCGCAGCGAAGTGCAACGTCTTTCCGACTTTATCCAGTCCGAAAAGCATCACCCCCAGGAACCCGGCCTCGAGGAAGAACGCCGTCAACACTTCATACGCCATCAGCGGCCCGATGACCGGCCCGGCCTTGTCCGAAAACACCGCCCAGTTGCTGCCGAACTGATACGCCATGACGATGCCGGACACGACACCCATGCCGAAAGTGATGGCAAAGATCTTCACCCAATATTGGAACAGTTGGTGAAACACATCTCGGCCGGTCTTCAGCCACAGCCCTTCAAGCACCATCAAATAGCTGGCGAGCCCGATGGTGAACGCCGGAAATATGAAATGGAACGACACAGTGAAGGCGAACTGCATCCGCGCCAGTGTCAACGCGGAAATTGTTTCGAACATCACCACTCCCTTCGGGACCCAGCGCGCCTTAGAAGAACCGGGCAACAACCGCCCGCGCTTTTCGCCGCACCCGTAACAATACGGCAATGTGCATGGTGATGACAGGACAACGCCGCCGCAGCCGCCGGGTTCCGAAACCATCCATCGCCAACTGGAATTGCCCGCAAAGTGCGGTATCAGTGACGCCAACCGGGGGAATCGCCAAACATGGCCACTGACATCGACATCGCACGATCGGCGACGCTGCGCCCCATCGCCGACATCGCCGCCGGCATCGGGCTGGCTCCAGCCGCCATCGATCCTTACGGCCACCACATCGCCAAGCTCGCCATCACGCCAAGCCCGGCGCGCGGCAAGCTGATCCTCGTCACCGCGATCAACCCCACTCCCGCCGGGGAGGGCAAGACCACCACCACCATAGGCCTTGGTGATGCGCTCAACCACATCGGCCGCAAGGCCATCATCGCGCTGCGCGAACCTTCGCTCGGCCCGGTCTTTGGTCGCAAGGGCGGCGCCACCGGCGGCGGCCAGTCGCAGGTGCTGCCGATGGATCGCATCAACCTGCATTTCACCGGCGACTTCCACGCCATTACCGCGGCGCATAATCTGCTGGCCGCGCTCATCGACAACGCGCTGCATTTTCGCCTGCCAACCGCCACCGGCCTGCCGCTCGACGCCCGGAACATCAGCTGGCGGCGCGTCATCGACATGAACGACCGCAGCCTGCGCCAGATCGCCATCGGCATGGGGCTGGGCAACGCCCCGGCGCGCGAATCCGGTTTCGATATCACCGTTGCGTCCGAAGTCATGGCCATCCTGTGCCTCGCCGATGGTTTCGACGACCTGAAAGCTCGCTTGCGGCGCATCCGCATCGGCCGCGACGAAGCCGGGCAACCGGTTACCGCCGACGATATCGGCGCAGTCGGCGCCATGATGGCGCTGCTCATCGACGCCCTGCGCCCCAATCTGGTGCAGACCATCGCCGGCTCGCCCGCCTTCATTCACGGCGGCCCGTTTGCCAACATCGCCCATGGCTGCAACAGCGTCGCCGCCACCCGCGCCGCGCTGGCC
>JAYUUE010000150.1:0-4757 GCA_043754785.1 Polymorphobacter sp.
GGGGCGTTCCTTGCCCGATTGCGCGCGCGTCGGCTGCATCGCCGCGGCAGAAGTCATCAGCCACTATGGCGCACGGCCCGAGGCCGATCTCAAAGCCGCCGTGAAAGTGCGGCTTGGCTGATGCTCGGCCATATCGACGCCTGGATCTTTGATCTCGACAACACGCTGTACCCGGCGAGCGCCAATCTGTTCGCACAGATCGACACGAAGATGGGCGCCTATATCCAGCGCCTGCTGGGGATCGACAAGGACGCCGCCTACAAGGTTCAGAAGGGGTTTTTCCATTCGCACGGCATGACCCTGCCGGGACTGATGGCGCATCACGGCGTCGATCCGCGTGAATTCCTCGAAGACGTCCATGATGTCGATGTCGATGTCGTGACCCCGCATCCGGAGCTGGCGGCGCTGATCGCGCGGCTGCCGGGGCGCAAGTTCGTCTTCACCAACGCCGATGCACCCTATGCGGTGCGCGTGCTGGCGCGGCTGGGGCTGTCGGACAGTTTTGACGCCATGCACGATATTCACGCGCTCGATTATGTGCCCAAACCGCAGCCGTCGGCCTATGCCAGCCTGTGCGCAGCGCATGGCATAGACCCAGCAAAAGCCGTGTTCGTCGAGGACATGGCGCGCAACCTGATCCCGGCGAAAGCCATTGGCATGACGACGGTGTGGATCGACAATGGCTCCGAACAGGGACCCGATCACCACCGCGATCATATCGATTACATCATCACCGACGTCGCCAGCTGGCTGACCGGCGTCGTTGCCGCGCTGGAGACACCATGAGCATCGAAACGATCATCAACGCGGCCTGGGATGCGCGCGATACGGTTACCGTGGCGACGGGCGGCGAAGTGCACGCGGCAGTCGATGCGGCGCTGGCCGGGCTTGATGCCGGCGAACTGCGGGTCGCCGAACCCGATGGCGCCGGCGGCTGGCGGGTCAACCAATGGCTGAAAAAAGCGGTGCTGTTGTCGTTCCGGCTCAACCCCAATGTGGCGATCCCCGGCGGTTCGGGTGGCAGCGTCTGGTGGGACAAGGTGCCTTCCAAGTTTGAAGGCTGGGATGCGGCGCGATTTGCCGCAGCGGGATTCCGCAGCGTGCCGGGCGCCATCGTGCGGCGCGGCGCCTATATCGCGCCCGGCGCGATATTGATGCCAAGCTTCGTCAACATCGGCGCCCGCGTCGGCAAGGGCACGATGGTCGATACCTGGACGACGGTGGGCAGCTGCGCCCAAATCGGCGAGAATGTGCATCTCTCGGGCGGCGTCGGCATCGGCGGCGTGCTGGAGCCGGTGCAGGCGGGGCCGGTGATCATCGGTGACGGCGCATTCATCGGCGCGCGCGCCGAAGTCGCCGAAGGCGTTGAGGTCGGCGAGGGCGCGGTACTTTCGATGGGGGTGTATCTGGGTGCCTCGACCAAGATCATCGACCGCGCCACCGGGCAGATCCACATCGGCAAGGTGCCGCCCTATGCGGTTGTGGTGTCGGGCACCCTGCCCGGCAAGCCGCTGCCCGATGGCTCGCCAGGGCCGGGCCTGTATTGCGGTGTGATCGTCAAGACAGTTGATGCGCAGACACGCAGCAAAACCGGGATCAACGAGCTGTTGCGGGATTAGGCGATGTTGGACGCGGTTCAGATCGTCGAAGTGTCGCCGCGTGACGGCTTGCAGAACGAGAAGGGCTTTGTCGAAACTACCGACAAGCTGGCGCTGATATCGCGGTTGATCGCCATGGGGGCGACTCGGATCGAGGTTGCGAGCTTCGTCAACCCGCGCCGGGTTCCGCAAATGGCCGATGCGGAAGCGGTGGTTGCCGGATTGCCCGAAGCGCACGGTGTAAGGTTCATCGGGCTGTGTCTCAATGAACGCGGAGTGGACCGGGCGATTGCCAGCCGCGATTCGGGCCGGCGTGGTCTGGATGAAGCCGGCTGCGTACTGGTGGCGAGCGATGGCTTCGGCATCGCCAACCAGGGCCAGACAGTCGCTGAGGGCATCACCGTCAACACGCTGATGCTCAAGAAGGCCCGCGCCGCTGGGTTGTTTTCACAGGTAACGATTTCGGCGGCATTCGGCTGTCCTTATGATGGCGAGGTGCCGGCCCAGCGCGTCGTGGAGCTGGCGGTAAGGATGGCCGAGGCCGGGGCGCAGGAAGTGGCGCTGGGTGATACCATCGGCGTCGCAGTGCCGTCACAGGTCACCGATCTGGTCGGGGCGATCATCGATCGAATCGGCGACATTCCGCTGCGGCTGCACTTCCACGACACTCGCGGGATGGCGCCGGCCAATGTCTGGGCCGGGTATCAGGCGGGGTGTCGGACGTTCGATTCGGCGCTGGGCGGGCTGGGCGGCTGTCCGTTTGCACCGGGGGCCGCCGGCAATGTCGGTACCGAGGAACTGCTGTATCTGTTCAACCGGTCAGGCGTGGCGACTGGCATCAACCTGGACGCGGCGCTTGAGGCCAACCGCTGGTTCGCCGGCATCATGAGCCGCGAATTGCCAAGCCGGGTGGGGAAAGCCGGGGGCTTTGGCAAAGGCGGGTTCGGAGCGTGACCGGGGCGCTCGACGGTATCCGCGTCATCGAGATGGGGCAGCTGATCGCCGGGCCGTTCTGCGGGCAGTTGCTTGGCGATATGGGCGCCGAGGTGATCAAGATCGAAGCGCCCGGCGCCGGCGACCCGATGCGCGGCTGGGGCCATGGCGGCCACGGGCTTTGGTGGCAGGTCATCGCACGCAACAAGCAGGCGGTGAGCTGCGACTTGCGCGTTACCGAGGGCCAGGCGCTGGCGCGGCGGTTGATCGCCAAGGCCGATATATTGATCGAGAATTTTCGCCCGGGCACGCTGGAAAAATGGGGCATGGCGCCCGCAACGCTCCATGTCGAAAATCCGGGACTGATCGTCGTGCGGGTCTCGGGCTATGGCCAGACCGGACCTTACAGCAGCCGCGCCGGCTTTGGCGGCATCGGCGAAGCGATGGGCGGCTGGCGCGCCATTGTGGGCGATGCCGACCGGCCCCCGTCGCGGATGGGGGTCAGCATCGGTGACAGCCTGGCAGCGACCTATGGCTGCCTGGGAGCGCTGGCAGCGCTGCGGCATCGGGACCAGACCGGCGAAGGCCAAGTCGTCGATTCATCGCTATACGAATCGGTATTGCAGGTCATGGAAAGCCTGGTGCCCGACTATGCGGCACTGGGTTTTTCGCGCGGGCGCTCGGGGTCCGTGCTGCCGGGCATCGCGCCATCGAACGTCTATCCCACCAGTGATGGCGAATATCTGATCGGCGCCAATCAGGACGGCGTGTTCGCGCGGCTCTGTGCGGCCATGGGACAGCCCGAACTGGCTCGCGACCCGCGCTATGCCGATCACGCGGCGCGCGGACGGCATCAAGTAGCGCTGGATGCGTTGATCGCGGACTGGACCCGCACCTTGACCATCGCCGAGGTTGACGTGCTGATGATCGAACACGGCGTGCCGGCGGGGCGCGTATATGGACCGCAGGACATGCTCGACGACCCGCATTTCGCGGCGCGGGAAGCAATTGTCGAGATGCCGCACCCCGAGTGGGGGACAGTGAAGATGCAGAATGTCACACCGAAGTTGTCGTTGACCCCAGGCGGTGTGCGGCGGCCGGCGCCGGCGACTGTGGGGCAGGACAATGGCGCAATCTATGGTGGCGTGCTCGGCATGAGCGGCGCCGAGATCGTCGATCTCGGCAGACGCCACATCATCTAGGGCTGTTGATCAAGCCCCGGCGGCTTGTGCCTGGCGACGGCGCATCGCCGCGCCAACGAGGCCGAAGCCGGCAATCATCAATGCCCAGCTCTGCGGTTCCGGGACACCGGGCGCCGGGGCATCGAAGGAAAGCGTTGGATGGGCACCATTGCGCGCGTCGTACTGGCCGGAATAAAGCACAGTATTGCTGGCACCGAATATCGTCACGTTATAAAGATCGCGCGCGCCGGCCCCATCCGTGCGCCCGAAAATCGTGAGGCTGGCAAGTGTTGCCGGCGCGCTGAAATTTACGGTCAGATACTGGCCAGCGTTGGGCGTGCCACTGTGGGAGATGAAATCGCTGTAGTAATTTCCGCCAGTAACGCCGTCGATTGCCTTGCCGGGTGTAGCGAAACCATTGTTCTGATACTCTGGCGAACCCGAGGCTGTTCCGCCATTTGCCGCAGCGGCAACGTTTACCGAAGCGAACGTCACGGCCTGCACTTCGGCAACTTGCAACCAATCCGGCAACGCATTGGTGATCGTGATCAAGGTTGCACCGACAACCGTTGCTGCGCCTGCGGGGGCCGCAACGGCCCCAACGAGAAGCGCACAGGTGGCTACAAGATTCCGCATAGCAACTACTCCAAACCGCAGAAAGTTGTTGCCGTGCAAATTCCGTGCCATGGACTGTCGACGATCAAAATCAAAAGGTTAATTTGCTGGTACTTTCAGAAGTGTAAAGTCAGCCGACACATTTACAGCTTTGCGGTCAGTTCGGGTACCAGCGTGAACAAATCACCGACCAGGCCGACATCCGCCACCCGGAAGATTGGGGCGTCATCGTCCTTGTTGATGGCGACGATGATCTTGCTGTCCTTCATGCCGGCCAAATGCTGGATGGCGCCCGAAATGCCGATTGCGACATAAAGTTCCGGCGCGACTATCTTGCCGGTCTGGCCGACCTGATAGTCATTGGGCACGAAGCCGGCATCGACCGCAGCGCGGCTCGCACCGAGCGCGGCACCGAGCTTGTCGGCGAACG
>JAYUUE010000151.1:0-1608 GCA_043754785.1 Polymorphobacter sp.
GGCGATATGCAAGACTTTTCCTGTCGCATCATCGGCCAACCGGCTATCGCGGATGGCGATGCCCGCGCTTGTCCGTCTCACGCTAACCGATTTCCGCAGCTACGCCGGCGTGAGTATTGCAGCGACGCCGGGGGCGGTGGTGATCACCGGCGACAATGGTGCGGGCAAGACTAATATCCTCGATGCGATTTCGCTTCTGGGGCCGGGGCGCGGGTTGCGCGGCGCGGCGCTTTCGGATGCAGCGCGCAGCGGCGGGCCGGGCGGGTGGAGCGTCGCGGCGACGTTGGCGACAGGTGATGGCGTGGTCGAGATCGGTACCGGGACCAGCGCCGCGGCCCCGGAACGCCGGCTGGTGCGGGTCAATGGCGCGGCGGTGACGGCGGCGACGCTGGGCGAGTGGCTGGCGCTGGTGTGGCTGACGCCGGCGATGGACCGGATTTTCGCCGATACCCCGGCGGCGCGGCGGCGGTTTCTTGACCGGCTAGTGCTGGCGCTGCACCCCGGCCATGCGCGGCAAAGCCTGCGCTATGACGCGGCGATGCGGGCGCGGACGCGGTTGTTGACCGGCGATGCTGCGCCCGATCCGCACTGGCTGGCGGCGCTGGAGACAGCAATGGCAGAGCATGGCGCGGCGGTGGCGGAGGCGCGTGCCGATACGGTGGCGGCACTGGCAGAAGCGGTGGCAGCAGCGCCGGAAGGGCCGTTTGCACGGCCGCTGCTGGCGCTTGGCGGCGACGAGGCCGGGCCCGATCTGGCGCGGCTGCTGGCCCGCAATCGCGGCGCCGATGCCACCGCCGGACGCGCGCTGGTTGGCCCGCATCGCGCCGACCTGCTGGTGATGCACGCTGCCAAGGGTGAGGCGGCGGCGCGGGGATCGACGGGCGAGCAAAAGGCGATGTTGATCGCCATCATTCTGGCCCATGCCGAGCTGGTGGCGGACCGGATGGGGCGAGCGCCGTTGCTGCTGCTCGATGAGGTCGCGGCGCATCTCGATGCCGGGCGGCGCGCAGCGCTGTTCGAGCGGTTGGCGGCGACGGGCAGCCAGGTGTGGATGACGGGGACTGAAGCATCGTTGTTTGCCGGTGTGGCGGCCACACGATTGCATGTGGCAGATGGAAGGGTGGAGCGTTTGTGATGCGGGTGATGCAAGCAGCGGCGCTGACGGCGCTGACCGCATGGCTGACGCTGGCGCTGTTGGCGCAGCTTGGCCCGGACTGGACGCTGTTTGCCCCGGCGACGTGTCTTGCGACGCATTGTTTCTGCGAGCGGCCGCGTGTCGGTGACCTGATGTTGCAGCCGGCGAACAGCTGGTCGTCGTTCGGCTTTGTGTTGATGGGCTTCTGGATCATGCTCGGCGCAGCCCGGGGCCGTGCGCTGGGCCGGCTGCCGGCAGTCTGGTTCGGCTTCACCGCGGTTGTTATCGGTGTCGGCAGCGTGCTGCTTCACGCCACGTTGACGCTGTGGGGGCAGTTTGCCGATGTGCTCGGCATGTATCTGTTGGGCGCGTTTACCTTGACCTGGGCGGTGATGCGCTGGCGTGGGCTGACCCCGGCGGCGGCGATTGCCTTTTATATCGCGGTTGCCGGCGGGTTGATCGGGCTGCTGTGG
>JAYUUE010000152.1:0-1606 GCA_043754785.1 Polymorphobacter sp.
TCACGACCGTTGCGCGAGCTACCGCCTGCTTTCTTATGTGCCATAGTGTCTTATCCTGCCCGCGCGAATGCGCGTTATCCGACTGAGGTGATTTTCAGGACGGTCAGCTGCTGGCGATGACCGTTCTTGCGGCGATAGTTATGGCGCCGGCGCTTTTTGAAGATGATGACCTTATCGCCCTTGGTCTGCGCGACGATTTCCGCCGTGACCGAACCGCCGGTCGTAACCGTTCCGGCATTGCCGGACATCAACGTTTCGAGCGTGACGCTTGTGCCGGCTTCGCCATCGATCTTTTCGACAAGAATCTTGTCATCGGTGGCGACCCGATATTGTTTGCCGCCGGTGCGCACAACTGCGAACATCGCTTGGACCTTGTGTCTATTCATGTGAGCGGCGGGATTCGAAAACCCTGCCGATGCGAAGGCGGGGCGATAGGGCAAGGTGGCGGTGGTGTCAACGCCGCGTCGTGCGATGACGCCACTAGCGCCGCACGAACTTCGCGTTAGAACGGCCTATGGCTCGCACTGCGATCGACACGATTTTGAACGCTCATGCCGAACACCGGTGAGTCTGCACCCGGCTTTCGGCCCAGGCGGCGGCGCCGGATGCTGCTGATCGGCGCCGGCATCGGGCTGGCGATCGCTGCGGTGATGGTGTTGTGGCACCGCGATATCGATGCGCCGACTGCGGCGCGCCTCGCCGATCGACTGCAGGTGCAATACACACGGGGTAGCGGCGAGCGCCCGGGACGGTTCGGCGCGCGCGAAACCGCGCGTTGGGCCGATGGCTGGGAGTTTCGCTGGCGCTATCGCCCATGTCCGGAGCGTGCCTCGCTGCGTATCTGGATCAGCCGCGACGGCCGGCGGGCCAGCTATGCCGAAATGCCGGAATGCAACCCCGAATCGGGCATCGGGAGGGTGCCGCTGACGGTGTGATCAGGTGAAATGCACTAACCAGCGCTTTGCTCGTTGAGGGCAAGGGCGTGGCCGGCCAGGTGCAGCGAGCCGGTGACAAGCACCTGTGCCGGGGCGGCGGGATTGGCAGCAGCGACAGCTTTCAATGCAGCGACCACCCCGGCCGCGGCGATGGCGCTGAGCCCGCAGGCTATGGCATCGGCGGCGAGTGCATCGGGGGCGTGATGCGCGTGGCCGGGAATGGGCACGGTCGTCACACTGGCGACGCGCCCGGAAAACGCCTTGAAAAACCCGCGCGAATCCTTTGGCGCCAGCATGCCGGTGACGAGGTGCACAGGTTGGTCACCGGCTATCCCGGCCAAGCTGTCGGCGATGGCCCGGGCGGCAGCGGGGTTATGGCCACCATCGACCCACAGCTGGCTGCCGGCGGGCAACAGCGCCGTGAGTGGTCCTGGTTCGAGGCGTTGCAGCCGCGCCGGCCATTCGGCCCAGCCCATGCCGGCGCGCAAGGCGGCTTCGGGCATCGGCAACAAGCTCTGGGCACGCAGCATGGCGATGGCGAGGCCAGCATTGTCGATCTGGTGCGCGCCGGCGAGGCGCGGTAGCGGCAGGGTCAATTTACCCTCGGCGTCGCGGAAATGCAGCGCGCCTTCATAGGCGGCGGCGTCCCAATCAGTGCCGCGCACCAGCAA
>JAYUUE010000153.1:0-4713 GCA_043754785.1 Polymorphobacter sp.
CAACATGGCTATGTCACGGATGTCGCTGCCGCCCGCAGCACTCGCCTTGGCGCTTGGTGCCACGGGCGCAAATGCTCTCACACTTACCAATGCAGCTATCACCGGTCCGACGGGTACGATCTGGACGACCGCGCACACCGGCAACTACACGCTGTTCCTGTCATCGCCGAACCCTGGCGACTACCTCAACCCGAACGACGAATCGATCAGCGTCGGCATCCCCAACGGCATTAGGCGTGTCCTGCTTACCGGTGAAGGCTATCTGCCGGGCAACACCCTCAATTCCGACCCGGTCTACAATCTGACGCTCAGCTTCGATACCGGCCAGACGTTGACTGGTCTCTACACGGTGGCCACCAACTCGTTCAGCGCCGGCAGGTCGCTTGTTTCGGGTGGCAGGACCTTCTCGCTGATCGAATTCTCGTACACCCGGAAGCTTGCCGATGTGGTCCGGGCGAACGTTGCCACCTCGGGCGGCGACGGCAACGATTATAACGGCAACTTCCGCATTTCGTCGGCGGCCGGTGCGGTTCCTGAGCCCGCGACATGGGCCTTGATGCTCGGCGGATTCGGACTGGTCGGCGCATCAATGCGCCGCCGTTCGCGCCGCAGTCGCTGCCTGACACATCCGCTAGTCGGCAGATCGGAAAGGGGCGTCGTGGCAACACGGCGCCCTTTTTTTTGAGGCCTGATTGAACGCCGATCACCTGGAAGTGTCGGCGCAAGCCGCTATTTCGTCAGCATCAACGACCTGGATCAGGATATTGCAGCCATTCCTGATTGGGCGGCCGCATGTCGGATTGCGGCACCAGCAGACATTCGCGGCCCCGATGACGAGCAACCGGGAATGGGTCGTTAGCAGTCGAATTTCGCCGCCGTGAGCAAACGTCGGTTTTCCGATTGGAACTTGGAGCTGGTCAGACCGGAGCTGGCATTTGGTAAACTTTGCGACCTGCCGCGCCCGGCCTTTACCGCCCGTTATTCGCCAGCCGCCGATCCAGATACCCGTCCACAACCCCCATCAAATCCACCATCTCATGCTCGAAGAAATGGTTCGCCCCCGGCACCGTGGCGTGATCGATGGTGATGTGCCGTTGGGTCTTCAATTTATCGACCAGCTTCTGCACGCTCACGCCCGTCACCACTTCGTCATTCTCGCCATCGACGATTATCCCGCTCGAAGGGCATGGCGCCAGAAAGGTGAAGTCATACATGTTCGCCGGCGGTGCGATGCTGATGAAACCCTTGATCTCGGGCCGGCGCATCAAAAGCTGCATCCCAATCCAGGCGCCGAAGGAAAAGCCGCCGACCCAGGTGGTATGCGCTTCCGGGTTGAACTGCTGCATCCAATCGAGTGCGCTTGCCGCATCCGAAAGCTCGCCGATGCCATTGTCGAACACGCCCTGCGACCGCCCGACGCCGCGGAAGTTGAAGCGCAGCGTCGCAAAGCCGCGCCGCACGAAGCTGTTGTACATCGCCATGACGATCGGGTGGTTCATCGTGCCATGCTGCGGGTGCGGCTGGAGCAGGATGGCGACCGGCGCGCGCGGCCGGCTGGCGGGCTGATAACGGCCTTCGAGACGGCCTTCGGGGCCGGAAAAAATCACTTCGGGCATGTGCGGGGTTCCGAATTTCAAAGCTGGTGGCGCAAATTGCGCCGCATCCCCTATATGGGATAAATGGGCGAAATCGCAATCAAAAGCCGCATCTACCTTGATCACGGCGCGACGACACCGGCGTGTGCAGCAGCGTTGGCGGCGCTGGCCGCGGCCGCGGCGATCACCGGCAACCCATCCTCCGTCCACGCCGGCGGCCGCACAGCGAACGGCATCATCGAGCGCGCGCGGGACGCAATCGCCGCCTGGGCCGGCTGCAAACCCGGCGGCATCGTCTTCACCAGCGGCGGCAGCGAGGCACTGGCGCTGGCGCTCAACACGCCGTGGCGCGTTCTTGCCGGCGCAACCGAGCACAGCGGCGTGCTGGCGGCACGCCCCGATGCGACGCTGATCGCGGTCGACGGCGGCGGCCTGATCGACATGGACGCCTTGGACCGCGCCTTGGCCGGCCCGCCGGCGCTGGTTGCCATCCAACATGCCAACAACGAAACCGGCGTCATCCAGCCCATCGCCGAAATCGCCGCGCGCGTTGCCGCGGGCGGCGGTCGCCTGCTCGTCGATGCCGTGCAATCGGCCGGCAAGCTGCCCCTCCCCGACGCCGACTATGTCGCCATTTCGGCGCACAAGCTCGGCGGCACGCCCGGCACCGGCGCGCTGATCGCGCGCAACGTTGAAACGCTCGCCCCCGTGCAACGCGGCGGCGGGCAGGAGCGCGGCCTGCGCGGCGGCACGCCCAATTTGCCGGGCATCGCAGCCTTTGCGGCGGCGATCGGCGCAACCACGAACTGGGCCCGTATCGAAGCCCTGCGCGATGCGCTGGAAACCCGCCTCCAAACCCAAATCCACGGCGCCGCCGCGCCGCGCCTGCCCAACATCAGCAGCATCGCCCTGCCCGGCGTCGCCAGCGGCATCCAGGTGATGACACTCGACCTTGCCGGCTTCATGATCAGTGCCGGCGCGGCCTGCTCATCGGGCAAAGTGGCGAGCAGCCATGTGCTCGCCGCAATGGGGCTGGGCGAAGCTGCCGGCGAGGCGATCCGGGTAAGCCTGGGGCCGGAAACGACGCCAGCCGAGGTGGCGGCGTTCGCCGACGCCTGGCTGGCTATGGCCTCACGCCGCGCACAGGTGGCAGCGTGAGGTGCGGCAAAGTCCTCCCCCTTACGGGGGAGGCGACTCGCGCGTCTTCGCGCGGCGGGTGGGGTTCCACACGTCTTGATATTGGCCTCACCCCCTCCCGGGCCGGACAAGCGGCCGTCTCTCGCCTCCCCCGTAAAGGCGGAGGACCCGCATGATCTATCTCGATTACGGTGCCACCACGCCGCTCGACCCCGAAGTCGCCGCCGCCATGGAGCCGTGGGGCATCACCGGTTTCGGCAACCCGCACAGCGCGCATCTTTACGGCTACCAGGCCAAAGCCGCCGTCGAACTGGCCCGCGACCAGGTCGCCGCCCTCATCAACGCCCCACCCGAAACCATCGCCTTCACCAGCGGCGCCACCGAAAGCGCAAATTGGGCCTTGAAGGGCCTGATGACCCATATCGGCCAGACCCGCCGCCGCATCGTGACGCTGGCCACCGAACACAGCTGCGTCCTCGAAACCGCGCATTATCTGCAATCGCTCGGCGCGCAGCTCACCGTCCTCCCGGTCCGCGCCAATGGCCTGATCGATCTCGGCGACCTCGAACGCGCCATGGGTGACGATGTCGCGCTGGTTTCCGTCATGCTGGTCAACAACGAAATCGGCGTCATCCAGCCGATTGCCGCCATCGCCGCCACCGCCCATGCGCACGGCGCCGTCATGCACTGCGACGCGGCGCAGGGCTTCGGCAAAATCCCAATCGACGTGGAGGCCATGGGCATCGACCTGCTCAGCCTTACGGCGCACAAGATCTACGGGCCAAAGGGCGTCGGCGCGCTCTATCGCCGGCCGTTCACCATGCTGACCCCGCTGCTCCACGGCGGCGGGCAGGAGGATGGCCGCTCCGGCACCCTGCCCACGGCGCTGATAGTCGGGCTCGGCGCCGCGGCCCGCATCGCCGGGGACCGCATGGCCGCAGACCACGCCCATGCGCAGGCGCTCGCCGACCGGCTGCTTGCCGCCCTCGCCGTCCCGTCCACGATCAACGGTGATTGCACCGCGCGCTGGCCCGGCAACCTCAACCTCAGCTTTCCCGACACCGCTATCCCGCTGCTTCCCCGCCTCCCCGGTCTGGCCCTGTCTTCCGGATCCGCCTGCGCCGCCGTCACCGGCCGGCCCAGCCATGTCCTGACGGCGCTTGGGTTGTCAGATGCCCAGGCGCGCGCGTCGATCCGCCTCGGCTTCGGCCGCTTCACGACCATGGCGGAGATTGATGTTGCAGCGCAGCAAATAAACGCCGTAGTGAAGCAACTTACATGACGCAAATCCACTTTCTCTCCGCTGATGGCGCCCGTGTGCTGCTGGTCACCGCCGCTTCCGGACAACGCCTGCTCGAGGTGGCGCAGGCCAGCGGCCAGCCGCTGGAAGGCACCTGCGAAGGGGCAATGGCGTGTTCGACCTGCCACGTGCTGATCAGCGGCGGGGACACAGGTCGCCTGCCGCCGCCCAGCGACGAGGAGGAGGACATGCTCGATTTCGCCGTCGGCGCTTCGCGCGCCTCGCGGCTGGCCTGCCAGATCGTGCTGACCGCCGACATCGCCAGCCTCGACGTGCGAATGCCGCCGGGTTCGGTGGACATGAGCCGGCGTTAGCCCCTTGCGAAACACCCGCATTCGGCCATAGGCGACACCGCCACAACAGGACGCCCGACCATGCGCCGCCTCGCTATCGCCGACCTTCTTGCCGCCGCCCTGATCGAACCGGTGCTGGCGCTGGCGCCGCGCGACGACGTCCTCGGCGTTCGACACACCGCTCGATCAGTTGACGCCCGGCCAGTGGATCTGGGATGCCAGCGTTGCCCCCGCCGGACCAATCATGGTCGTCATCGATCTCAAGACCCAGCTGGCCTTCGTCTATCGCAACGGCGTGCGCATCGGCGTGCGCATCGGCGTCACCACCGTGTCATAGGGCAAACCCGGCAAGAAGTCAGAGGTGGCTCGGCTAATCTGCACAGTCGGC
>JAYUUE010000154.1:0-1596 GCA_043754785.1 Polymorphobacter sp.
CCCACATCCCCGAATGGGAGCAAATGCTGTCGGTCGGCGCCGTTTGCGGGCTGTTATGCGCTGCGGCCCACGCCCATGGCTTTGTCGCCAACTGGCTGACAGGCTGGCCCGCTTATGCGCCGGGCGTCGTGTCGGTGCTCGCCGAACCCGGCGAGCGCGTTGCCGGCTATATATTCATCGGCACCCCTGCAAGACCGCTCGAAGAACGCCCGCGTCCGGAGTATGACGCCGTCGTGCGCAACTGGTAGCCCTCACCCGCAGGTCACATCGCCGCTGCCCGAGGTCCGCGAAGTGCAGCGCGCGCCGCCGGTCACATTGACATTGCCCGACCCCGAAATCCGCACATTGGCGGTGCCGGTGGCGCGCGCCGCGACGTCGCCCGAGCCGGAAATGGTGACGTCGATATTGGTGCACGCCAGGCTCGCCAACTTCATCTCGCCGCTGCCCGAAATCGAGATCTTGGCGTTGGTGCACTGGCCCGCCGCCTCGATATCGCCCGAACCCGAGGTGAGCAGCGTGACGTCGGGGCTGTTGACCCGCGCCAGCTTCAAATTGCCCGACCCCGACAGGCTGGCATCGAAGGCCGGGCCGGTGCCGCTGTCCGCCGCGATGTCGCCCGATCCGCTGGCATGGACGCCGCGCAGCGCCGGCATGGTCACGGTGATCCGCACCGCGTCCTTGTCGCCCCAGCTCATGCTCCAGTTGTTGCCGGATTTGTGGTCGATTTTCAACGTCGTGCCGTCAACACCGACGATCAGCCGGTCGAGCTTGTCCTGCGGGCCGGTGGCGACAACCGATGCGGCCTTGCCGGTGATGATGGTGACGTCTTCGGAACCGGCGGCCCAAACCTTGTCGAAGCCGGTGGCCGGAAAGCGGCGCTCGGCGGCGCCGGCAGCGCCGGACAGGCCCGTGGCAGCGAGCACGGCAATCGCGACGTGATGAAAGGTCATGCGAGTTCCTTTGTGTATTGTCTATATAATACACAAAGGAACCCAGTTTGCAAGCCTGACTCAGCGCTCAGCCGCGGTCTTCACCCGCCGCTTCGGCGGTCCGATGCGCAGCAGGTTCATCTCGATTGCGAAGAAGCACAGGATCCACAGCGCCGCGTCATAGAAATCCAGTGCCGCGCCCTCGGCGCCCCACAGCACGGCGCAGGCAAAGGTCATGGCATAGAGCGCGGCCTTGATGATGTTGCGCCGCCGATGCGCCGGTGTGTCAGCAGCAACCGGGTGCAGGATATCAAGCCAGATCATCGCCGAGATGGCCAGCCAGACGATGGCGTTGGTGACATCGATCCAGAGGCGGTCATGCCAATAATTGGCCAACGCAAACATCGCGAAGCTGTAACCGAGCAGCTCGACACCGACCGGCCAGCCGATCAGCCGCCGCCGCCCGCCATCGGCAGCCGGGCTTCGCGTTTCCCATTCGAAAACCCCGAGGATGAGCAGCCAGCCGACCTGATCCACGGCCTTGTAGGGAACGAACTGGTCACCGCCGGCCGCACGGAACAACAGCCAGACGTTGAGGGCGAGCAGCACATAGACGGTGTATTTGAACACCACCGCCGCGCGCTGCTTCATCCCCGCCGCCTGGCCG
>JAYUUE010000155.1:0-14362 GCA_043754785.1 Polymorphobacter sp.
GAACCCCTGCTGTGGGACGATCTGGCGACCATGGCGCGGCCGCTGTGCAAATGGTCATTCGAAGTCGCGTCGCTCGCCGAACTGCCGCGCGCCATCCGCCGCGCCGCCAAGGTGGCGCTGACGGCGCCGACCGGCCCGGTGTTCCTCTCCATCCCCGGCGACATATTGTCGGCGATGACGGCGGACGATCTCGACATGCTCGCCCCCACCCGCATCGGCACCCGCCTGCGCGGTGACGCCGATGCCATCGCGCAGGCCGCCGCGATGATCCGCGAGGCGCAATCCCCGATCATCTTCGCCGGTGACGCCGTGGCCAAATCCGGCGCCCATGCCGAACTGGCGGCGCTGGCGCAAGCGTGCGGCGCGCCGGTCTATCTGGAGGGCATGGCCAACACTGCAGCCTTCCCCAGCAACCATCGGCTTTACGCCGGCACCATCGCCCGCATGACGCCGGCGATGCGCGCGCTGATGGCGAACCACGACTTGCTCATCAGCATCGGCGCCGACCTGATGACGCAAAGCCAGGCCACTGGCGTCGAGGCGCTGGCGCCCGACACCAGGGTCATCCACCTCGACGACAACCCGTGGGAAATCGGCAAGAACTTCCCCGCCGCCGCCGCGATTCAGGGCGACCCAAAGGCCACCCTGCCCGAACTCACGGCGCTGGTGGCGGACGCCGGTGCCCATCGGGCCGACGTCATCGCCGCCGACCTTGCCGCCAAAAAGGCCGCGCTGTTCGCCCGCGCCGACGCCATGGCCGGCGACCTGCCGCTGCAACCGCTTCCCGTCCTCAAACTCATCGGCGCGCTCCTCCCCGACAACGCCATCGTCATCGAAGAACTGCTGTCATCGGGCATGAACACCGTCAGGCACCTGGTGCCCGCCATCCTTCCCGATTCATGGTTCGGCATGCGCGGCGGCGGCATCGGCGTGGCGATCCCGCAAGCCGCCGGCATCCAGCTCGCCCACCCCGGCCGGCCAGTCGTGGTGCTCAGCGGCGACGGCAGCGCGATGTATTCGGCCAGCGCGCTGTGGACGCTGGCGCATTACAACCTCCCCGTCGTCACCATCCTCTTCAACAACCGCGGCTACCGCATCCTCAAGCAACGCACCCGGGCGATAGGCGGCCATAGCGCCGAAACGGATACTTATGTCGAAATGGACATCGTAAATCCCGTGATCGATTTCATGACGCTGGCCACCGCCCACGGCGTCGCGTCAGTGCGCGCCGAAACGCTGGCAGAGGTCGAAGCCGCCTTCACCGCCGCGCTGGCGAGCGACAAGCCCAGCCTCATCGAGATCATCGTGGCACGAGAGGTTTAGCTACCTCTCCCGCTTGCGGGAGAGGCGACTCGCGCGCCAGCGCGGCGGGTGAGGTTGTTCACTGTCTCCAACGCTGGAGCACATCCTCACCCGGGCCGCTGGCGCGCCTCTCGCCTCTCCCGCAAGCGGGAGAGGAAAACTATCCCCGCCGCGCAAACCAGATCAAATGCCGCGGCCCCTTGCCATTCTCCCGCGCCCGCACTACGACTTCCTCCACATCGAACCGCGCCCGCCGCAATCGGTTGGTGAACGCCGCGTCGGGCGCCGCCGACCAGATCGCCAGCACCCCACCGGGCTTCAACGCCGCGCGCGCCTCGGCCAGCCCGGTCTTGGAATAAATCCGGTTGTTCTCGTCGCGCACCAGCCCATCCGGGCCATTGTCGATATCGAGCAAAATGGCATCATACCGCCCTTCCCCACCCGAAATCAGGAACCCGACATCGCCGTGGGCAATCTGCACGCGCAGGTCATCGAGCCCATCGCCGGTCAACGCCGCCATCGGCCCGCGCGCCCAATCCAGAATCTCCGGCACCAGCTCCGCCACCGTCACCAGCGCCTCCGGCCCGAGCAGCGACAACGCCTTGCGCAGGGTAAACCCCATGCCATAGCCACCGATCAGGATATGCGGATCAGCAGCCGCACCCGGCCGCGTGCCCAATCTCGACAAAGTCATTTCGGCCAGCGCCTCCTCGGAGCCGCGCATCCGGCTGTTCATCAACTCCTTGCCGCCGAGCACGATCATGAAATCGGTCTGGCCGTTCGATCCGACCCGCCGCAGCAGCTTGAGTTCGCCGCCGCCGGGAATCGCCGCCGTGCCGAGCAATTCTGGAACGATCATGCCGCCAACCCATGCTGCCGCGCCGCGCGTGACGCCAGCAACGCGGCGATATCGGCCTCGCTGAACCCCGCCTCGGCCAGCACGGCGCGCGTATCGCCGCCCAGGCGCGGCGGCACGGCCACCGGAGGCCGCTCGCCATCGAACAGCACCGGCACACCCGGAAACTTCATCACCCCCGCCGGCGTCTCGACCGTCTGGAAAAACCCCGTCGCCAGCAAATGCGGATCGCTCTCGAGATCGGCCAGCCCGATGACTTTCGCACAGGGGATCTGCGCGTCTTCCAGCAACGCCAGCCATTCCGCTGTCGTCCGCCCGCTCAGCAAGGCGCCGACAATCGCGTAAATCGCATCGACATGCGTCGTCCGCGTCGCAATCGTCGCAAAGCGCGGATCATCGAGATGCCCCGGCACTCCCGCCGCCGTGAAGAACGCCCGCCAATGCGCGTCGGTATAGGCCAGCATGCAGACATGGCCATCGGTCGTCGCAAACGGCCGCCGCCACGGCGCCATGACGCGCGGATAACCCAGCTGCCCCAAAGGCGGGTCGAAATGATGGCCATAGAAATGCTCGACGAAGTTGAATGCCACCATCGTCTCGAACATCGGGATCTCGACAAAGCCGCCCTTGCCCGTCGTTTGCCGCCGCACAATCGCCGCCAATATGGCAATGCCTGCCGTCAGCCCCGAAACCTTGTCGGCGATGATCGTCGGCATGTAACGCGGCTCGCCAGTCGCGCGCGCCATCAGGTCGGCGGTGCCCGACATGCCCTGAATGACATCGTCATACGCCGGCATCCCGCCATACGGCCCGGCCTCGCCGAAACCGTGGAGCCCGGCAAACACCAGCCGTGGGTGCCGCGCCAAAAGCGCCGCCGGATCGAGGCCCAAAGCCGCCAATTTCTGCGGCCGGATCGAATGCAGCAACACATCGGCGGTCGCCAAAATCCGATCCAGCGCCGCCTGCCCTTCGGCGGTCTTGAGGTCGAGCACCAGACCCCGCTTGCCGCGATTGCACCCGACGAACAACGCCGCCATCCCAGGCTCCAGCCCCGGCCCCGTCTGCCGCGTCGAATCCCCCTCGGGCGCTTCAAGCTTGATGACGTCAGCGCCAAGGTCGGCAAACCATTGCGCACAATAGGGGCCGAAAACGACCGACGAAAGGTCAATGACCTTGAGACCGTGGAGAGGAAGCATAGCAAACCGCTAGCCGCGCCCGCCCCGAAAGTAAAACACCTCTCCCCGCCGGGGAGAGGTCGAGAGACGGCGCTCTTGCGCCGGCCCGGGAGAGGGGCTTTCTTCGCAACGACAAGAACCCCTCTCCCGGCTCGGCGAAGCCGCCGAGTCCAACCTCTCCCCGGCGGGGCGAGGTAGCCGCCTAAACCCGCGCCCCATGCCACCGCAAATGCTCGTCGACAAATGACTGAATAAACCAATAGCCATGGTCATACCCACCAAGCCGCCGTAGCGTCAGCGCAATCCCCGCCGCTGCACACGCCGTCTCCAGCCGCTCCGGCTGCAACTGGCTATCCAGAAACGCGTCTGCCAGCCCCTGATCGACGAGCAGCTCCGCCACCCGCGCCCCGCCGGCAATCAACGCACAGGCATCGTGGCGCGCCCACGCCGCCGGATCGTCCCCGAGATACAGCGGCAGCGCCTTTAGCCCCCAGGGCACCGCTGTCGGCGCGACAATCGGCGCAAACGCCGACACGCTGCGGAACAACCCCGGATGGCGCAGCGCCAGCACCAGCGCGCCATGCCCGCCCATCGAATGTCCCATGATCGACTGGCGCGCCATATCGGCCGGAAAGCCCGCGCCGATCACCTCCGGCAGGTCGCCGATGATCCAGCTTTCCATGCGGAAATTCGCGCTCCAGGGCGCCTGCGTCGCATCCAGGTAAAACCCCGCTCCCTGCCCCATGTCCCACGCCGCATCATCGGCAACGCCTTCCCCGCGCGGGCTGGTATCGGGTGTCGCCAGCATCAGGCCCAATTCGGCGGCGACGCGCTGCGCGCCGGCCTTGATGGCGAAGGTCTCCTCGTTGCAGGTCAGCCCGGCGAGGCACCACAGCACTGGGAACGGCCCATCGCCCGGCGGCGTGAACACCCCGAACTTCATCACCGTGCCGGTGGCGGCACTCCGATGCGAATGAAACGACTGCACCCCGCCGTGGCAGGCGGCTGATGATAGCGTTTCCATGCACCCACTCCCTTCCCGTCATACTGGCGAACGCCAGTATCCAGTTCGCCGCAAAGCGCCACCCCGTTCCGCCGTTGCCGGACATGCCGTGCAAGGCCTCAACGCACACACCGCCGCGCCAAAGTGGATACTGGCGTTCGCCAGTATGACGGGTTGATCAGAACACCACCACCGAACGAATACTCTCGCCCGCATGCATCAGATCGAACCCCCGATTAATCTCCTCCAGCGTCAGCACATGCGTAATCATCGGATCGATCTCGATCTTGCCGTTCATGTACCAATCGACGATCTTGGGAACATCGGTCCGCCCCTTCGCCCCGCCGAACGCCGTGCCGCGCCAATTCCGCCCGGTGACCAGCTGGAACGGCCGCGTCGAAATTTCTTTCCCCGCCTCCGCTACGCCGATAATGATGCTGGTGCCCCAGCCCCGGTGGCAGGCCTCCAGCGCCTGGCGCATCACGGTCGTGTTGCCGGTGCAATCAAAGGTGAAATCGGCGCCGCCATCGGTCAGCCCGACCAGATGTTGCACCAGATCGCCATCGATCTCGGCCGGGTTGACGAAATGCGTCATCCCGAACCGCCGCCCCCAATCCTCGCGGCCTGTGTTGATATCGACGCCGATGATCAAATTCGCCCCGGCCATCCGCGCGCCCTGCAAGACGTTCAGCCCGATGCCGCCCAGCCCAAAGACAATGACATTGTCCCCCGGCCGCACATCGGCGGTATTCACCACCGCGCCCACCCCGGTGGTGACGCCGCAGCCGATATAGCAGCAGCTCTGGAACGGCGCATCGCGGCGGATTTTCGCCACCGCAATCTCGGGCAGCACGGTGAAGTTCGAAAACGTCGAGCACCCCATGTAATGGTGCAGCATCGCGCCCTTGTAGCGGAACCGCGACGTCCCGTCCGGCATCACCCCCCGCCCCTGCGTCGCGCGGATCGCGGTGCACAGGTTCGTCTTGCCGCTCAGGCAGGATTTACACTGGCGGCATTCGGGCGTGTAGAGCGGGATGACATGGTCGCCCGCCGCCACACTGGTCACCCCGGCGCCGACCTCACGCACGATCCCGGCGCCTTCATGCCCCAGGATCGCCGGGAACAGCCCCTCGCTGTCGAGGCCATCGAGGGTGTAGGCATCGGTATGGCAGATGCCCGTCGCCATGATCTCCACCAGCACCTCGCCGGCGCGCGGGCCATCAAGGTCGACCTCGACGATCTCAAGGCGGGTTTTCGGCGCAAAAGCGACGGCGGCACGGGTTTTCATCGATGTTTTCTCCAACTGATGCGGCTTTCTAGCCCCAAATTGCCGCCATGCACCCCCGGCAATTGCGCGCGCGCTTGCATTTCGCAGCATTCCGGTGCATTGGCCCCCGGCGCGAAGGTGCCTGATAACGATCCCGGTGCTTCGGCCCCTCTTTCGATGAACGGCCCCCGATGGGCATTCCGGCGGACTCTTTCCGCCGGGAAGTGTAAATACGTAAAGGTACTGACATGGCCACTGGCACAGTCAAATTTTTCAACGCCACCAAGGGTTACGGCTTCATCGCTCCGGATGGCGCTTCCAAGGACGTCTTCGTGCACATCTCGGCCGTCGAGCGTGCCGGTCTTTCGGACCTTGCTGAGGGAGCGAAGGTGACTTTCGACCTCGAAAATGATCGTCAGGGTCGCGCCTCGGCGGTCAATCTTTCGATGGCCTGAGGCACCACGTGCCAAAGGAAGAGGTGATCAAGATTGAAGGCGTTATCGCCGAGATCTTGCCGGATGGTCGCTTCCGCGTCCGCCTGGAAAATGAACATGAAATCATCGCCTACACGGCCGGCAAGATGCGCAAGAACCGCATCCGCTCGATCGTCGGCGATCGGGTTCATGTCGAAATGACACCCTACGACCTCGACAAAGGGCGCATCGTCTTCCGTGAGAAGACAGCGCCCATGCCGATGAACCAGCGGAGATTTTTCCGCCGGTGACGAAACAAGGGCGGGGAGCAATCCCCGCCCTTTTTTCACCTCTCCCCACCGGGGAGAGGCCGAGAGACGGCCACTTAGCCGGCCCGGGAAAGGGGCTTCTTCCGGCGCCACAAAGACCCCCTCTCCCGGCTTGGCGAAGACGCCGAGTCCGATCTCTCACGAGCCAAGCGAGGTAATTACCGCTTGAACACCCGCTTCCCCCCCACAAAGGTCTCCTCAACCCCCACCCGCCACAAATCCCCGGCCGCCCCGGCAAACGGATCGCGGTCCACCAAGATGAAATCCGCCCATTTCCCCGGCGTCAGCGTCCCGAACCTGTCTTCGGCATGCTCGGCAAACGCCGCCCCGGTGGTGAACGCCGCAAACGCCTCCACCAGCGTCATCGCCTCGCTCGGTCGCCAGCCGCCCACCGGCAATCCGTCGCGCGATTGCCGCGTTACCGCCGCGTGCAGCCCGTAAAACGGGTTCGGCGGCTCGACCGGAAAATCCGATCCGCCAGCAATCCGCGCCCCTGAATCGACCAGCGTCCGCCACGCATACGCGCCCTGCAACCGCGCTGCCCCCACCCGTGCCTCGGCCATGCCCTTGTCCGACGTCGCATGCGTCGGCTGGATCGAGGCGATCACCCCCAGCCGGGCAAAGCGCGGCAGGTCATCGATCGACACCACTTGCGCATGTTCGTCGCGGTGGCGCAGCATGATCCGCTGCGCCTCGGGAACCGCCGCAAACGCCCCCAGCGCCGCGCCATTCGCCGCATCGCCGATGGCGTGGACATTGACCTGAAACCCCTTGCCCGACGCATCGCTGATCAGCCGCCGCAATTCGCCTTCATCGAAAAATGGCAGTCCGCGATTGCCGGGCGCGTCACTATACGGCGCCTTCATCCAGGCGCCGCGTGAGCCCAGTGCGCCATCGGCCTGCAACTTCATCGCCTGCATCGCCAGATGGTCGTTGGCTCCCCAGCCAATCGGACCCGCCGGCGCAATCGCCTCGCGGTTCCCGGCGCCATAGGCCATGGCGTAAATCCGTGCCGTCAACCGGCCCTCGCGGGCAAAGCGCCGATAGCGATCCCAGGTCGGCAAATCGATGCCGGCATCGCCAGCGCCGGTCAGCCCCACCGACGCCATGATCGCCAGCGCCTTCGCCAGCGCCGCATCGGACTCGCGCGCGGTCGGCGCCGGGATCTTAGCCGCCACCAGCTTCATCGCGCCATCGACCAGCACGCCGGTGGGATTGCCCGCCGCATCGCGCTCGATCCGCCCGCCGGCCGGGTCCTTCGTCGCCGCCGTCACGCCGGCCAACGCCAGCGCGCGCGTGTTCGCCCAGCCGGCATGGCCATCGACTCGCTCCAGAAACGCCGGCTTGGCGCCCGTCACCCCATCGAGTTCGGCCGCCGTCGGAAATCGCCCAAGCTGCCAGCGCTCCTGGTTCCAGCCCCCGCCGGTAATCCAGCCGCTGCCGGTCTTGTATCCCCGCACCTGTGCCTGCGCCTGCGCCAGCGACGCCGTGCCATTCAGATCAACCTTCAGCGCCAGTTCGCCCAGCCCCATGACATGGCCATGCGCATCGATCAGCCCTGGCATCAGCGTGCGGCCAGCCACGTTTACCGTCCGCCCGCGTGGCAGCGGCGCTCCGGCCGCCAGGGTTGCCTTCACCCGGCCATCGTCGCCCACGACCAAAGTGCCGAAGCGCACCATCGCGCCGGCGCTGTCGAGCGTATAGCCATTTGCGTTGCGGTACACCGTATCGGCGAGCCCCGGCGCCGCCGTAACCAGCAACGCCGCCGCCAGCATCCCGTTTTTCATCATGCCGACCAGACTAGCACCACCACCCCCCGTGACAAGCCGGCGCCCCAACTGCCTCCCCTTATGTGCGGCGGGAGTCGAAAACCCGTTACCGGACCAGTCGCCGGATCAGCGACGACGTATCCTGTCGCCCGCCACCCATTGCCTGCACATCGGCATAAAATTGGTCGACCAGCGCCGCCACCGGCAACGATACCCCCAGCCGCCGCGCCTCATCGAGCGTCAACCCCAGGTCCTTGCGCATCCAATCCACCGCGAAGCCGAAATCAAATTCGCCCTTCGCCATCGTGCTGCTGCGATTCTCCATCTGCCAGCTTTGCGCCGCCCCCTTGGAAATCACGCCCACCACCTGCTCCAGATCGAGCCCTGCCGCCGCGCCGAACGCCAGCGCCTCGGCGAGCCCCTGCAACACCCCGGCAATGCAAAGTTGGTTGACCATCTTGGTCAGCTGGCCGCTGCCCGCCGGCCCCATATGGCCGATGCGCTTGGCATAGGCGTGCATCACCGGCTCGGCGGCTGCAAACGCTGCATCGCTGCCGCCGCACATGATGGTCAGCGCACCGTTTTCGGCCCCTGCCTGCCCACCCGATACCGGCGCATCGAGCACCAGCAGCCCCGGCGCCGCGTGCGCCAGCTCGCGCGCAATCGCCGCCGACACGGTCGTATGATCGACAAACACGCTGCCCGGCGCCATCGCCGCGAACGCCCCGTCCGGGCCCAAAGTCACGGTGCGCAGATCGGGATCGGCGCCCACGCACGCCAGCACGATTTCGGCGCCCGCCGCCGCCGCCGCCGGCGTCGACGCGCTGCGCCCGCCATTCGCCGCGACCCACGCCGCGGCCTTGTCCGGCGAGCGGTTATAGACCGTCACATCATGGCCGGCCGCCGCCAGATGCCGCGCCATCGGCGACCCCATGACACCAAGGCCGAGGAAAGTTGCTCGCATGGTCTTGATCCTTACCGCTCTCCGCTCATCCCGAGCGAAGTCGAGGGACACAGCCCGATCGGCCGAAAAACGCTAAACCCCGATGAACCGCGCCACCACATCCTTGGCCAGCCGCGCCGGCCGCAACGTCGCTGCATCGAGGCAGCACCAGCTCGACTTGACCTCGGCCAGCACCTGCTCACCCCGCCGGATCATCGTGGTGAACAGCGCGCGTGCCCCTTGCACGCTGTCCGCCACCACGCCCGCAATCACCTGGTCATTCAGAAATGCCGGCGCGCGATAGGTGATCTCGTGCTTCAACGCCACCCACAAATGCCCGGCCACGGCTTCGGGCGGCGCTGTCCGGGTCCAATATTCCACCACCGCATCCTGCACCCAGCGCAAATAGACGGCGTTATTGACATGCCCCATATGGTCGATGTCACCGGGCGCGATTTCGATACTATGCCGATACATGGTGGCTCCGTTGGCCGCCCCGCCGATGGGCGCAGGGCAACATAACCGATTGTTATGGGCGCCGGCCATCCGGGTCAATCGCGCCAGGCTTTATTTGCACCCCGCAACATCCGCCGTTAACAGCGGCGAATGACCGCAACCGCACCACTAGAGCAGGACGTCCTGCCCATCTCCCTCGCCGATGTCGAAGCGGCAGCGGTCGCCATTGAAGGCGCCGTCATCAAGACCCCCTGTCTGCGCAGCCAGACGCTTTCGGACATGACCGGCGCCGATGTCTGGCTGAAGTTCGAAAATCTGCAATTCACCGCCGCCTACAAGGAGCGCGGCGCCCTCAACAAACTGCTCAGCCTAAGCGCACAGGAGCGCGCCCGCGGCGTCATCGCCGCCTCGGCCGGCAATCATGCGCAAGGGCTGGCCTATGGTGCCAAGCGCCTCGGCATCCCCGCCACCATTGTCATGCCGCGCTTCACCCCGGTGGTGAAGGTCCAGCAAACCGAAAGCCACGGCGCCAATGTCGTGCTGTTCGGCGAAAAGTTCGAAGATGCCGCTGGCCATGCGCACGAGCTGGCGGCGAAAAAGGGCTTTGTTTTCGTCCACCCCTTCGATGACGCACTGGTCATGGCCGGCCAGGGCACTGTCGGGCTGGAAATGCTCGATGCGGTGCCCGATCTCGACACGCTGGTCGTGCCCATCGGCGGCGGCGGTCTCATCTCCGGCGTCGCAACCGTCGCCAAGGCGCGCAACCCCAACATCGATGTCATCGGCGTCCAGGCCGAGCTTTACCCCTCGATGTATGCGGCGATGCGAGGCGAAACCAGCGTCTGCGACGGTGATACACTGGCCGAAGGCATTGCGGTCAAGACGCCGGGCACGCTGACGTCGCAAGTCGTGCGCGCGCTGGTCGACGATATCGTCCTCGTTGGCGAGCGCGATCTCGAATCCGCCGTTGCGATGTTGCTCAACATCGAAAAGACCGTGGTGGAGGGCGCAGGTGCCGCCGGCCTCGCCGCGCTCCTCGCCCACCCGCGTCGCTTTCGCGGCACCAAAGTCGGGCTGGTGCTTTGCGGCGGCAATATCGACACCCGGCTGCTCGCCAACGTCCTGCTGCGTGAACTCGCCCGCTCCGGCCGGCTGGCACGCCTGCGTATCCGGCTGAAGGACCGCCCCGGCCAATTGTTCGAAGTCGCGCGCATTTTCGACCAGCAGCAGGTCAACATCCTCGAAGTCTATCACCAGCGCGTCTTCACCAACCTGCCGGCCAAGGGGCTGATCACCGATATCGAATGCGAAACCCGTGACCGCGATCATCTCAACCGGCTGGTCGAAGCGCTGCGCGCCTCGGGTTATGAAGTCCGGATGATAGAATTGGATTGAGTTGTCACCCCGTCACAAGTTCCCCGCAATCTCCTCCCGCCGCGACCGTTAACCTCCACACACCCATTCCCCGCTGGCGTTTCCGCCGCGCCGCGCCATAATGGCCCTGACGTTGCATCTGGAGGGGCGCTGCGTGACCGACCAGAGTTTCCGTTTCCCGCGTTTCTTCGTTACCGCCCCGGCGCCGTGCCCCTATTTGCCCGGCCGCACCGAGCGCAAGGTCTTCGCCGAATTGAAGGGGCCTGACGCCGGCGAGATGAACGAAGCGCTCGGCCGCATCGGCTTTCGCCGCAGCCAGACCGTCGTTTATCGCCCGAGTTGCGACTTCTGCCAGGCGTGCGTCTCGGTCCGCGTCGTCACCGCCGCCTTCGCGCCATCGGCCAGCCAGAAAAAGTTGCTCAAGCGCCATTCCGACCTTGAGGTCCACGCCTGCGAACCCTGGTCGACCGACGAACAATGGCGCCTGCTCGGCCGCTACCTTGCCGCCCGCCACCCGGTCGGCGGCATGGCGGCGATGGACGGGCATGATTATGCCGACATGGTCGAACAATCACCGGTCGACACCGTTGTCGTCGAATATCGCGAGCCGGCGGTCGATGGCCGCCCCGGGCGTTTGGTTGGCTGCTGCCTCACCGACAAGCAATCCGACGGCCTGTCGATGATCTACAGCTTTTTCGAAACCCGCGACATCGGCCGGCCGGGGCTCGGCAACTTCATTATCATGGATCACATCACCCGCGCCGCCCGCGCCGGCATGCCCTTTGTCTACCTCGGCTATTGGATCGAAGGCTGCGACAGCATGGCCTACAAGCGCCGTTTCAAACCGGTGGAGGCGCTGCTCGCCGGGGAGTGGAAAGCGCTCGAATAAAACCTTCCTCCCCGTCAGGGTGGAGGCGACTCGCGAGGCGTCGCGGAGGCGACCTCCGTCGCACGTGCGGCGGGTGGGGGTGACCCCAATTTCGAAATACATTGACCCCCACCCCCCGCGACAAGGGTCGCGAGTTCCCCCTGAGGGGGAGGAATTATGTAGCCAACCCCCTTGCCATCAAGGCCGCGGTCGAAGCATCGAACCCCTCGCCGCTACCCGCCAGCGCCGCCATGGCCATCTCCTTGCCCAATTCGACCCCCCATTGGTCGAACGGATTGATCCCCAGCAGCACCGACGCGACAAACACCCGGTGCTCGTAAAACGCCAGCAGCGCCCCCAAGGTCGCCGGGTCCAGCCGCTCCAGCAGGATCGTCGCCGAAGGCCGGTTGCCGGCAAAGGTCTTGGCCGCCGCCAGCGCCGGATCGCCCCCCGAAAGCGCCAACGCCGCCTCGAAGCTGCGTCCCTTCATCAACGCCGCGCCCTGCGCAAAGCAGTTGGCCAGCAACTGCCGATGATGCGTCGCCGGCATCGCATGGCCGGGGGTGCGCACCGCGACAAACTCCACCGGCCCCACCACAGTCCCCTGGTGCAGCAGCTGGAACACCGCGTGCTGCGCATCGGTCCCCGTCCCGCCCCACGTCACCGCCGCCGTCGGTCCATCCACATTGGCGCCATCGCGCGTCACGCGCTTGCCGTTCGATTCCATCTCCAGCTGCTGCAGGAACGCCGGCAACAGCCGTAGCCGCTCGTCATAGGCAAACACCCCGCGCACCTGCTGCCCGCAATAATGCGCCGCCCACACATCGAACAGCCCGGCGAGCACCGGCGCGTTGGCGACGAACGGCGCGCGTTCGAAATGCGCGTCCATCGCCGCGCCGCCGGCCAGCAACGCCGCCCACGCCGACCAGCCACAGCGCAGCGCCAACGGCAGGCCCACCGCCGACCACAGCGAATAGCGCCCGCCCACCGTCTCGGCGAACGGCAGCACCGCGCCGGCGCCCCAGGCGGTCGCCTTGTCCGGCGCCGCCGTCACGGCAATCGTTCGGGATCGGGGATCGCCGACCCCTGCCGCCGCCAGCCAGTCGAGCGCCGTCCCCGCGTTGGTCATTGTCTCGGTGGTGATGAAGGTCTTCGACACGATGATGATCCGGGTGCGCAGCGGATCGCAAACCGTCATAGCCTGCGCCAAAGCTTCGCCGTCAATGTTCGCCACTATGTGGCACTTGGGCCCGTCTCCATCCCGGCCAATCGCGTCGAGCAGCAGCGCCGGACCCAGTGCCGACCCGCCGATGCCGATGTGCAGCACATCGGTGACATCCTCGCTGCGCACTGTCTCGACCAGCGCCCGCATCGCCGCCTGGCCGATCGCGGCTGCCGCCACGTTGTTCGCTGCCCCGCTGCCGCGCTCGGCGATATGCGTCGCCGCGCGTCTTTCGCTGGGGTTGACCACCGCGCCGGCGAACAGCTTGGCCCGCCAACCCGAAAGCTCGGTTTCCTGCGCGCGCGCCAACAGCGCCGCCCTGATCTGTGCCGTTACCGCCAGCTTGGAAAAATCCCAGTAAATTCCTGCCGTCTCGACCGTCATCGCCGTCAGCCGTTCCGGCTCGACCTCGAACAGATCGCAGAGGGGCGGCAAGAGTTCGCCCGCCAACGCGCGCAGCTTTGAATCGGCGAGTGTCATCAATGGACTGTGGCGAAGCTTTGTGACGGCGCCAAGTCTTTAAGAGCGCGTCTTTAAGGGCATGTCCTTACGGGCGCGTCTCTCCGGGCGCGAACATCAGACTTGACCGCGCCGCCCCCCGGCGTCACCCACCGATGATGCATTTTCGCGCCCGACCAGCCTGATGAGCCACAGCGACACCGAACTCGCCGCATGGGCGCGGACCCGGCTGGGGCATGATTTCGCCAACATCGCCCTCATCCGCCGCGCCTTGACGCACAGCAGCGCCGCGCACGGTGCAAGCAGTTATCAGCGGCTGGAGTTTCTGGGCGACCGCGTGTTGGGCTGCGCCGTCGCCGCCTGGCTATACGCGACCCATGACGAAGCCGAAGGCAAGCTGACCGCCCGCCTCCATGCGCTCGTCGAAGGCCCCGCCAATGCCGTGGTGGCGCGCAGCCTGGGCGTCCCCGAGCGCATCATCATCGAGCCCAATGCCCGGGCCAAGGGGCTGCATTTGTCCGAAAATGTCCTCGGCGATGTCGCCGAGGCCTTAATCGCCGCCCTTTACCTCGACGGCGGCTGGGCGGTTGCGGACGCCTTTGTCCGCCGCGAATGGGCGCAATTGCTGATCGACCGGCCGCTCATGCTCGCCGATCCCAAATCGCGCTTGCAGGAATGGGCGTTGAAGCACCGACGTGGTATGCCGATCTATGCCGTGGTCGACCGCCAGGGCCCCGATCATGCGCCGCGCTTCACCATCGAAGCCAGCGTCCGGGGCGAAGCGTCGGCACGCGGCGAAGGCCCCAACAAGCAGGAGGCTGAAAAGGCCGCTGCGGTCGCGCTGTTATCGAAAGTTGCCGAATAAATGAGTTCTTCACCCTCTCTCTCGGCCTCCGCCTCGGCGCGCTGCGGATCGGTCGCCATCG